>NZ_JBMNDS010000003.1:0-249811 GCF_052543295.1 Streptomyces sp. SAS_270 | reverse complement strand
AGGCCCTCGTACTGGACGTACTTGGGGCTTCGGCCGGTGCGGCGAGGGTGCGTGCCGGGCGCCGTGGGTGCTGTGCGGGACTTTCAAAACACCCCCTAGGTGTATTGACCCGCAGGGTTGTTGACGCGGCTGCCCGGGGCGGGGCCGGACGCTGGTGCCGGCATCCCCCGAGGCTGCCGCGACCAAGAAGGCGACGCAAGACGCCCGGCTCACCCAGGCACCCCAGGTGCCTCGTCCAGATCGACAGGAACGAGCAGCGTGAAGGTAGCCGGGTGAGCAGTGGCCAGGGAGAGCCTGCCGCCGAGCGAGACGGCCAGGTCCCGGGCGAGATCCAGGCCGATGCCGGCTCCCTGTCCGCCCCCGCTGTGCCCGCGGTCGAACAGCAGGGCCGGCTCGCCCGCCAGGCACCCTCGTCGCTCACGTCGAAGGCGAGGGCGTCCTCCAGGTCCCGGATGGCGACCCGGACGGTGCCGCGCCCGTGCGCCCGGGCGTTGTCCAGCAGGATGCCGAGCACCTCCGACACGGGCGCGCCCGCGACCAGGGCATCGGCCGGTGCGTCCCGTGCGGCGCACTCCAGGCGTCTGCCGTCCCGGGCGAACAGGCCGTGCCAGCGTTCCTCGGCCTCCCGCAGCAGCTGCCGTACTGCCCCGCGCACCGTTCAGGTTGCGTTCATGCTCGACGTGCCATCGTGCGGATCATGACCGCAGAGCACGTCCTCGACGAGCACCCCGTCGCCCCCGTACGCCAGTTGGCGAACAAGGTGCCGGAGGTGACCATCTGCTTCTGGATCGTCAAGCTCCTGACCACCGGCATGGGCGAGACCGCGTCGGACCTCCTGGCCCGGACCCTCGGCCCGATTCCGGCGGTCGCGCTCGGCGGCCTCGCCCTGATGGCCTCCCTCGTCGTCCAGTTCACGCTCCGCCGCTACGTCGCCTGGGCGTACTGGACGGCCGTCGCCATGGTCAGCGTGTTCGGCACGATGGCCGCCGACGTCCTGCACGTCGGACTCGGCGTGCCCTACGCCGTCTCGACACCGGCCTTCCTCACCGCACTGGCCGCGGTCTTCGCCCTCTGGTACGCGCGCGAGCGCACCCTTTCCATCCACGCCGTCCGGACCCGCCGCCGCGAGGCGTTCTACTGGGCGGCCGTCCTGGCGACCTTCGCCCTCGGGACCGCCGCGGGCGACCTGACCGCCACCATCGGCTTCGGCTACCTGGGCTCGGTCGCCCTCTTCGCCGCCGCCATCTGCGCACCCGCCCTGGCCCACCGCTTCGGCGCCCTGGGCTCGGTCACCGCCTTCTGGACCGCGTACGTCATCACCCGCCCCCTCGGAGCCTCGCTCGCCGACTGGATGGCGCTCCCCGGCACCCGCGGTGGCCTCGGCCTCGGCCTGGGACCGGTCACCCTCGCCTGGACGGCCGCGATCATCGGATTCGTCGGCTACCTGGCCGTGCCACAAAGGGACAGGGGCGCGCATGCCGCGGCATGAGGCGAGGACGTGCTGGGCCGTTTCCTGTACGGGCCGTTGTCACGGCACGAAGAGCACCAGACGGCACTTGCGATTCCTCGCGTCCTGCCAGGATCCAGAACCGTGCGTCCAGCCCCTCGAAAACGTCGGCTCCCGAGGGGTGTCCAGCACCCGGGCCATAGCATCAGAGCAGGTCAGCGCGATTCGAACTAACGCCTACGGTCCCAGAGTTGAAGTCACGAGCAGCGGATTCCGTCCGTTGACACAAACTCCTGAATCCGTCCCCCGGATGAGACGTTTCCGCAGGCCAGGGACGTGCACAATGGGGCGGGTGGGGCTCGAACCCACGGCCCACGAATTATGAGTCCGCTGCTTGCTCTACGCCGAATCCACCCTGGCAGCACCTTCCCGGTCTCGAGATGCGGCTGGCCGCAGACAGATGAGGACCCTCAGCGAGCCTGGCCGTTCAAGCGACTGGCTGTGTCACAAGCTTGTTGCTGCTCCGCTGGATGCCCGGGGGTGTCTTACTCGCCGAAGAAGCTGGGGCTCTTCTGGACGCAGAAAAAGGGCGCACGGGCAGGCAGCGATACGACATGGCGCTTCGCCCGGCTGGGCCGCGGGCGCACCCGCGGACCAGCCTCGCGTCGTTCGTGTCAGCCTCCGCTGGACGCCGACCACTTCTGGTTGGTGGCGCCGGTGCAGCTCCACAGCTGGATCTTGGACCCGTTCGCCGTGGCCGTGCCGGTCACGTCCAGGCAGAGGCCGGACAGGTCGTTGGTGATGCTGCCGTCCGCGCGGAAGGTCCACTTCTGGCTTGCGCCGCCGTTGCAGTCCCAGGTAACGACCTTGGTGCCGTTCGCGGTGCCGTTCCCGAACGCGCCCAGGCACTTGCCGGCGACCTGGAGCTCACGGCTCGCCGAGTACACGTGCTGCTGGTCGGCGCTCCCCGACGCGCAGTCCCAGATGCGCTGCTGGACTCCGTTTGCCGCGTTGCCGGTGTCGTCCAGGCACCGGTGCGACCCCTGGCCGACGATCTGGCCGGCGGCCGTCTGCGCGCCCCGGGTGAAGGTGACCGTGGCGTGCGGGGGCAGCGTGTAGGAGAACGATCCGGCGTTGTTCCAGGTGGTGGTGAACGTGGTGGCGGAGGAGTTGTTGTTGTAGGCGACCAGCACCTCGCCGCCGTCGGGGTTCCGGTAGACCTGGGCCCAGACGCCGCCGCCGTCGCTGTAGCCGATCCGGGTCGCGCCGGGGACGACGAACTTGGAGAACTGGCCCAACTGGTAGTAGTTGTCGGTGTACGTGGCCTTCCCGGTGGCCTGGTCGACGGTGACCAGGCCGGTGCAGTTGTCGCAGCCGACACCCATCTTCGGGCCGCCGTTCGTGTCGACGGCCAGGTTCCACAGCAGGGCGCCGTTGGCCCAGTTGAAGGTGGACTCCAGAGCGAGCTGGGAGGCGTTCATCGGGGCGATGCCGGGCCCGGTGGAACACTCACTTTCGTAGATCCGCTTGTCCGGGTAGGAGTTGTGGATGGTGGTCATCCTGCCGAGGTCGTTCTGATAGCAGTGCCACGCGGTGCCGTACATGGCGTCGCTGGCCGTCTGGTTGCCCATCAGCGTGTTGGCGTAGTTGGTGTCCACGTGGTCGGCGTCTCCGCCGAGGATCTTCGTGCCGGCGAGGCCCGCCTGCTGCAGTGCCGGAGCGAGGTTGTCGGCGATGAAGGTCGCCTCGTTGCCCGCGGGCCACAGCATCGCGGAGTACGTGGACGGTGAGATCGTCGGCTCGTTCTGCGGGGTGACGCCCCAGACGTCGACGCCCTTGGCCTTGTACTCCTGGAGGAACTTCACGTAGTACTGCGCGAGCGGGCCGTACATGTCCGAGCGCAGGGTGCCGTTGCCCTGGCCGAGCATCGTGTTGGTGGTCTTCATCCAGGCCGGCGGGCTCCAGTTGTTGGCGAAGAGCTTCATCGACGGGTTGAGTGCCTGGGCCTGCTTGATGACCGGGATGACGTAGGCGTCGTCGTGAGCGGTGGAGAAGTTGGCGAGGCTCGGGTCGGCTACGCCGCCGTTGTCGTCGTAGGAGTAGGTGGCGGGGCTGCCCGCCGGTGTGGCCGTGTAGTCGGAGGAGCCCATCGGCGTCCGCATCAGTGACAGTCCGATGCCCGCGCCGCGGGTGAACAGGTCGCGCATCACCCGGTCGCGGGTGGCCGCGCCGAGCTTGTTCTGCAGGAGGTACGCCGAGGTGTCGGTGAAGGCGGCGCCGAAGCCGTCGATGGTCTGGAACGACTGTGTGTCGTCCACCTTCAGGTTCACACTGCCCGAGGACACCGGACCCAGGGCGATGCCCGGCTGCGGGGTCAGCGCCTGGCTCAGGTCGGACGTCGTCAGGGTCACGCCGATCGTGCCGCTCGCGGCCTGCGCGGGCGACGCGGCCAGGGCCGCCACCCCGCCCGCGACGGCCAGCGTCAGCGCCACGGCCTGCGCGCTCAGTCGGCGGACCGGTTGTCTCATGGTCATGGAGGTATCCCTGTTCACTTGTGGTCGGGTCGTCTGCCTTCGGCGCGGGCCGGAGTTCGACACCGCGCGGGGTCATGGGCTCTGAGAAGGGGTCAGACGGGGCTGACGGTCCACTGCATGTTGGTGCTGTTGCCCCAGGCCCACTGCTTGGCGACGGAGCCCTCGGACACGTTGCCGCCACCGTCCAGGAGCCGGAACTGCCGTCTGTTGATCGCTCTCGGCATGACGAGACCTCCATGGCAACTGATGTGCCGAATGGTTGACCGGGGAGATCGCGGGAGCGGAGCTCCGGCGTGACTGTCCGGCACCCCGGGCGGGGCTCGGGGGCGAGCGGTGCGGGGGTGGGCGTTCGGTCGAAGAGGAGACGACGGCTCCGCATCGAGGGAGACGAAGTGTGCGCGGGGCCCGTCGACTCCGATTGCTGGGATGTTTCCGGGTTGCGAGGACGTTACGGCGCCACGGCATGAAATGACAAGGTCCCTTTCGCCACGATTCCAGTGACAGGGGAAGTCGAGAGCGGAGAGAGAGACAGGGGGGTGCGACCCTGCCGCAGCCGTCACGGCATCAACCCCTCGGACTCCGATTTCGCGCTATTACCCGTGCGTAGCACAGCTATTGGCTGCATCTTGAGATTCCGCAGCGCCAACCCAAAGTGCCTTACCCACGCTCCCGGGACCGGCAGGTGGGACACATCTCGAGTCCGTCGGCGAGTCGCCGTGCCCCCTGAGGAGCATCGCCGGGTACCGGACACAGGTGAGGCTGGGATCGCCTCATACATCCCAGCAATAAGTCGCCAGCCCGGACCCATGACATCCACGGTCGCCGCAGCACCAGACCTCTATCGCTGTGGTCCCGCCCCGTCCTCGCCGCCCTCCACGAGGACACGGACGTCCCACGGACCCAAGTCGAGGGACTCGCCCTCCGCGCAGGGCCGACCGCTGACGGCATCCCGGAACGCCTTGGGAAGCCGTACGGGCTCCGGTGCCCAGGACCAGTTGTGCAGGAAGTGGACGCGACGGCCGGCGGTGGCGGTCGCGCTCGTGCGGGTCACGCTCGCGGGCAGGTCCGACCAGGCGTCGAGGGACGACGGACACGCCCACGCCATCAGAGCCTTGGCCAACTCCTCGTCGGGCACGGTGCCGACGCAGGTGATGCGCCCCTCGCCGACCCTGCGTGTGGTGACGGCGGGCCACTGACCCAGGTGGGGGTGGTCGTACCGCGCCAGGACGGTGGCGTCGTCGACGACGAGGCTGTCGGCCCATCGGGTGGCCGCGACCGCCGCGCCGATCGCCAAAGCCGCGTGGACGGCGATGACGGGCACCGCCTCGTTCAGATTGCAGAACTCCGCGTAGTGCACGCCCGAGGCGGTGGCCAGCCGGGCCGGCAGGACGTCGGTGCGCGCACGGCCCTCCTCGTCGCCGTACCCGGTGCGCGGCCCCAGGACGAGGTGACCGCCCGCCTCGGCGTAGGCCCCGAGCCAGTCGAGAGTCCGGTCGTCGGTGAGGTACAGGCCGGGTACGACCAGTACTCGGCGCTGCCGCGCTGCCTCTTCGGGAGGCGTGTCGGCGAGTGTGCGGGCGTGCAGGATGCGCGTCTGGAGCCGGGCGTCCAACGCGCCCCGGTGGAAGGGGTCGAACAGGGCGTCGTACGAGTCGGGGTCGGGGTTGCCGTCCGGGTGGGCGAGTGGCGGGCACTTCTCCATCAGCCACTTGGTCGGGCGGGAGTACACCAGGGTGACGTCCGCGTCCGGGACCAGGTCCACCACGAGGTCTCCGGCAGCTTCGAACTCGGCGCCGATACGGGCCACTTCCGCATGGATCCGTCCGGGCCGGCCGCTGTGCGGCAGCACACCGCCCCAGTAGGTCTCGCCGCCGAAGTGCAGCGTGTGCCAGTGCCAGTACTCGATCATCCCCGCGCCCCGGGACACGAAGGCCCAGGCGGCCTGGCGCAGTTGTCCGTCGTACGGAGGCCGGTTCTCGAACGGGCCGCCCACGCCGCCCGCGTTCGTCTCGGTGACGAGGAAGGGCTCCTGACGGGAGGAGTACATGCGGTCAGCCCTCAGGTACAGCCCCCGCGGGCCCATGACCTTCCACGGGTGACGGACGGGCACGTCCGTGCCGGGCAGTGCCAGCGCGTCCTGTGTCTCGTAGTAGGCGTTGCCCGAGGAGACGTCGAGGGCATCGGTCATCGTGTCGTCGTCGACCGCGGGGCGACCGTAGTCGATGCACGTGGTGACGAACTGCTCCGGGCGCGCGTACTCCCGCACGATGCCGGCCTGCCAGGCGATGTACTCGTTCACCTGCCGGGCCTGGAACTCCCGCCAGGCGATGTCGTACTGAGGTTGTGCGTTGCCGTCGGGCGTCCACAGGTCGGCCCAGGTGGACAGCCGGTGCGACCAGTAGACCAGGCCCCATGCGCGGTTGAGGGTCTCCACGTCGCCGTACTTCGCCCGCAGATGGTCGACGAAGCGCTGGAACACACCGTGGTTGTACAGGAGTTCGTTGCCGGGTTCGTTGTCGACCTGGAATCCGATGACCGCCGGATGGCCTGCGTACCTTTCGAGGATTCTGCGGGTCACCCGCTCGGCGTGGAAGCGGAACGCCGGGTGGGTGATGTCGGCCTCCTGCCGGGCGCCCCAGGGGATGCGCCGACCGGTGCCCCGCTCCCCCGCGATCTCCGGGTACTGACGGGCGAGCCACGGCGGCACCGCGTACGTCGGGGTCCCCAGGAGGACGGAGATGCCGCGCTCGTGGGCGCCGTCCAGGACGGGCTGGAGCCAGTCGAGGTCGAAACGGCCGTTCGCCGGTTCCCAGGTGGACCAGACGGACTCGCCGACCCGGATGACGGTGAAGTGGGCCTCGGCCGTCAGATCGAGGTCGTCCTTCAGGCGGTCGTACGGCTGATACTCGTGGTATTAGGCCGCGCCGAACAGGACGCGGCGCGGCAGCGAGGTCACGACAAGCCCTCTCCGTGGTAGCGGAAGTCGGTGAAGTGGACGGTGCCGCGCTCGGCGAACACACCGGTCACGCGGCCGGTGAAGGGTGACGCCAGTTCGACGGACCAGAAGCGGCCGTCCAGTTCGGCGAGGACTTTCTCGGTGCCGGACTCGTCCACGACCACGAGCCTGATCGTGTCGCCCGGCGGGAGCCAGGCATGCATGTCGACGCCGGCCTTGGCGAGCGAACGATCGGCATCTCCGTCGACCAACTGCGCACCGTCCCGCGCCGCATCGCCGTCGCCGGCGGTGAGCGCAAGTACACGGCCGTACGCGCCGCGGTGCGCGGCCGCTGGATCACCGCCCTGGTCACCGACATCGCCACGGCTCGACACCTGCTCGAGGAGCCCTGAGACACCGCGCCCGCAGTGCACGACGACGGCCTCGACCCGGCCGCCAAGCGCTACGGCATGCGCGCTCCATCGGAGCTCTTCGGCCTCCGAGCGCCATCACGTCGGCTTCGTACGGCGGTGTCGTCACGGCGTCACTCCATCTCCCGCGTAGAGGTAACCGCCGGGGTTGGCGGGGTCCGCGATCAGGAGTACCTGATCACCGGCGCGGGGGATGCGCAGTTTCGAGACGATGGTCTGGAGCGTGACCGGGTCGGCGGTGACCCCGGTCAGCTGGAGAACCAGGTCGACGACCGGGTCGTAGTTGACCAGCTTGCCGGTGTCGCTGAGCGACACGACGACGGCGGGGATCGTCGGTACGCCCATGCCGAGCAACTGCCGCACGGTGGCACCGGAGTTGTACGCACCGATCGACTGCTGGAGCCTGGCGTAGTCCTCGCCGCCGAGCGTCGCGCGCGTCATACGGCCGTAGAAACCCTTGCCGCCGGCCACCTGCTCCACGATCTTGGCGGCCTTCTCCTCGCGGCTCTTGCCCTTGCCGAAGATTCCCATGCTGTGCCTGCCCCTCTGGTCCGTTCTGCCTGGTGGTGTGGACGTTAGGAGGCGGGCAGCGCCTACCGATCCCAGGTTCGACCACCAGTTCCCCCAGGACGTACGCTCTGCCCATGCCGTCCCCGAGCCAGCCGTCGACCGGTGAGCGCCGTCCGCGCGCCATGGTCATCGACGGGGCTTGGCGCGGCCTCGGGCCGGGTCCCCAGGCGCTGAGCGGGCCCGGTGGCGCGCCGCTGACCCGGACGGTCAAACTGATCGTGCTGCCGCTGATCGTCCGGCCCGCGCTGCGTCCGGAGCTCGCCGCCGACTTCGTCGACGCGCAGGGGGCGGAGCAACTCGACGCGCTGATACGGGAGTCCGGCGCGGTTCTGGAAGCGACGGCACGGTGGTTCACGCTGCTGAAGAAGACCCGCCGGGCGCTGGGGATCGTGGCAGGCAACCCCCAGGACCTGTATTTCCAGCGGTGCTTCGAGCTGGCGAACGAGCACGGGGCGCCGGGGCCCGGCGCGGACGCGGTGGCGAGGGCGGTACTCGAAGACGTCGTGGACGCTTCCGGCGGACGGACGGTGGAGGCGCTGAAGGAGCATCTGGCGGACGCCGTCCGGCGCGCCCGGCTCGACGCCGAGCTGGCAGCGGCGTGGGACGGACGCGAAGCGGTACCGGGCGCCGCCGATACGGGCCTGGCGGCCGAGGTTCTCGAGGCCTGCGGTGCGGCGGGGGCTGATTCGCCGGCCTTCGCAGCCATGGTCCGGGCCGGGCAGGGCAGCCTGCTCGGGCGAGCCCTGTGGGCGGCGCACCCGGCCGACGTCTGGGACCGCGCCGACGTACCCCCGCACCTCGGACTGACCGCACACCACGTGCCCCCACGCCCCGAGGTCGGCCGGAGCGCCTCGACCGCCACCCTCCCCGCGCCGTTCGACCGCACGCTCTTCGAACGGCTCTTCACCGTGCTGCAGGCGTCGACCCACCGCGAGCAACTGCCGACCGTGCCGGAGCTCGTCCGGCGGGAGGTCGAGCGCAGCTGCGCCCCGCTGGGCCTGTACGACGAGAGCCTGCGCGTCACCGTCGTGCTCGGCGGCCGACTCGCGGTGGGCCTCGATCCGCTGGGCGCCGGGACCTCCGTGGCGGGGTCGACAGCGGCACACCGCATCGTCAACAGCCGCTGGCAGCGGGAGGCTTCGGTCCTCCGAGCCCGCAGGATGACCGTCTCCCCCCGCCCCGACCCGGACGGCGGTGTGCTGAACGCCCTCGCCCAGGACCTGCGCACCCCGTGGGCCGCGTACATGCGGCGCCTCTGGGTACGGCTGCACGGGCGCGACGTCCGCGACGCGGCACTGCCCGACGCGGCATCGGCCTGGGGCGTGCTCGACGGGGTGGCCCGCTCGGTGATGATGGACCACCGCGCACGAGTCCGTACGGCACTGCGCACCCTGTCGGCGACCGCCGAGCCCGCCGCCGAGCCGAGGAGCGCGTGATGCCTGAACGGCGCTGTGCCATCACGCGAGCCGAGGACGGCACCGTGCACATCGCGGGCCCTTCCGCCGGTCCCAGCTTCACCCGGGCCGTTCTCGAAGTCGCGGGCGCCGTCCTGACCTGGCCCGTTCTCGACCCAACAGGTTTTCCGGCAGCGGAGATTCACGACGTGGGGCTGGCCCAGCAGTGGCTGTGGGCGGTCTACGGCGAGCGCACGGCCGCCGCTGTCGACACCCTCGCGTCGGAAACCTCGGCCGCCGAGCTGACGCTGCCCGAGCAGCCGACCGCTCTCGCCGAGGGTGCCGCCCGCCTCGCTTTCGGGCACTGGGCGGCCCGCTGGTGGCCGACGTCGTACCTGGACGGGATTCCCGCGCTCGAACGGGACGTGCTGGGGCTGGAGTTGGCCGCACTGACCCACGAATGCCAGCAACTCATCGACGAGTCAGCAGAGTTGGAGGGCGCCGATCTGCTGGAGGAGCATCTGGCCGCGCTCGACTCGCTGATCCGTTGGCGGCAGTCAGCGGCCCCGCCTCGCCAACTGGACCGAGTCCTGGAGCTGATCGACGACGCGGCCGACAACGTCGGGCTGGACGGGGAGGCGCTACGGCGCCTCCGGTCGGCCCTGGAACAGGACCATGGGCCGACCGCCGCGCCGCTTCATCTCACCGAACTCTTCGTACAGCAGCAGGAGTTCGCTCTCGCAGCAGGTAGTCTCCGCCCCGCGACCGGCCGCGTGATCGCCCGGGGCTCGGGGACCAACGACTGGTGCCGCTACCCTCCCGGCTTCGTCGACGCGGCCGAGGAAGCCGTGTCCTGGACGGCGTACGCGCTCGGCGCCGGGCGGCGGATCGAGGTCGAGGTCGTCGCCGACATCGCGGCCCCCGTGGGCGGGGTGCACCTGGCGGCGGAGGTCCAGGTGGACGGCAGCCCGCCGAACCGCGTTGCGCTGGCCAGGCGGGACGACGTGTGGACCGGCCGGGCGGACCTGGACATCCCGGCCTCGACTGCACCGAGCATCGAAGTCGGTGTCCTGCTGCCGGGGTTCGACCCGGGACCGGGTGCCGATGACGGTGCGGCACGGGAGGCAGTACGAGCCCTGGCCCGGCACCGGCTCAGCATCGCGGCGGCACCGCACGACAGCACGGCCGCACACCCGGCCCCGTTCCTCGCCGAGATCGCGGCTGCCGCTGCCGTGGAGGAGGACTTCTAGCCCATGCCGGAAGACCTGCAAGAGCCGGAAGACCCAGAAGACCCGCAAGACGCAGCGGAACAGCAGGAGCAGGCGGCGGGGCTCAGCTACGGCGAGCCCTTCGACAGCGGCTTCGCGCTCGCCGAGCGCCATCAACTTACCCCGGATCTTCCGGCAGCGCTGGCCGTCTACGGCGAACTCCTCGCCCTGGCCGAGTCGTTCGAGGACTCTCCCGACGTACGACTGCTGCGCGGGCACCTGTTGTCCGACATCGGGTCGGTGCAGCTCGCGGTCACGGATCTGCCCGGGGCGGCCCTGTCCATCGGGCGGTCCCTCGATCTGGTGCGGGGCATCGCGTCCGTGCCGATGGGACCGAACGGCCGTCGGCTGTGGCTGGAGGTCCTGCTGAAGACAGTGCTGGCCAGGGTCGAACTGCTGCGCAGGACCGGGCAGTTCGACGAGGCGCAGAAGGCGATGGACGAGGCGACGGCCCTGTTGTCGGAGTTCGACGACATCGAGGGGCTGCGCACCGCCGAGATCGGCCTGAGCCGAGTGCATCTGCTGATGGACCGCAGCGCGTGGGGCGCGGCCGAGGAGCTGGCCTCCGCGCTGCTGGCCGACGCGCCGCCGACTGAGCCGTATCTGCTGGACTGTCTTGGGGTCGTCTGCGCCTCGACCGTGCGGTTCGAGCAGGCGGAGGACTTCTTCGCCCGCGCGGAGGAGGCCCATCTGAGACTGGGACACCACGCGGGGCGCCAACAGGTGCTCTCCCACCGGGCGTACGCGGCGCTGCAGGCCGGCAACCTCGACCGCGCGGAGGAATTGTACGCCGAGGCCGCCGAGATCTTCGAACGGCAGGGCCAGGCCGCGGACTTGGCGGTCTGCGAACAGGCCCGTGCAGCCATCGCCGCATACCGCGGGGACGCGGCCGGCGCCGCCGCTCTGACGGCATCCAGTCTGGCCCGCTTCCAGCAGGTCGGCGCCTCGATCGCCGCCGCCGACACCATGCTGATGGGCGCCCGGCACGCGTACGAGAGGGGCGACATCGACGAGATGAAGCGGCTCGCCCAGGGCGCGCGGGACGTGTACCAGGAGCGCGGGGTGTTCGAGCGGTGCGCCCAGGTGGACCTGATGCTCGCGCGAACCCTTGAGGACAACCTGAACCGGACCGACCACGGCGTCCACGAGCGCGCTTCGCTCGCCAATGCGCTCTCCCTCGCCCTGCCTGCCGCCCTGACGCTGGAAGCGGCCCGCTACGACTTCGCGACCGCCCACGCCCGCAGCCAGTGGCTCCAACTGGCGGACGAGGCCATGCAGTTGGTCTTCCGTCTGGCCCTCCGCAGCAACGACCAGGGGCTGATCTTCGAGCTTGTGGAACACCGGTGCGCGGGCGCCTCCCTGGCGCTGAGCCGTACGTCCACAGCCGGCAAGGCGGCGGCGGTCTTCCCGGACGCCGCCATGAAGACGTACGCCCCCGATGGCGACGCTCCCCTGGCACTGGGCGGCATCGCGGCCGAGGCCGCCGCCTCCGTCGGCCTGCGAGTGGCACCACCGCCGAAGATCGTGATGTCGGCGGAGGCGGGCGGCCGTACCGCGCTCCAGGAGTACGTCCAGGCAGCCGAGTTCCGCTATCACCGGCGGATCGTGAGCGAGGATGAGGTGCCGTTCTGTCCGCCGACGATCTGACCGACGCGAGCCGTCCGGTGGTCCAGGTCCGCCTCGCCGACGCCGGTGACCTGCACATGACCTGGACGTGGGCCCGCGGGGCCCAGGGCTTCGGCACCGGGTACACCCCGGGGCAGGACGTGGACGAGGCCATCCGCGCGCTGGCCGCGGAACTGCCGGGCGGCGGCACGGAAGGCATGCGGCGCGCGTTCGGGTCCGGCGCGCTGGCCACGTACGAGGAAGAGCGCCGCCTCTCCCGCATGCTGGCCGAGGTGCTGTGGCCGGCGGGCCTGACCGACCAGATCCGCCAGGTGTCCGCCCACCTGGGCCGTCCGCTGATGCGGCTCCAGCCCTCGCCCCGGGTGGCCCAGGTCCCGTGGGAGCTGCTCGCCGTGGACGGTGACGACAGCGACGAACGGCTGATCGACCTCGTGGACATCGCCACCACGGCACCGACATCGCTACGACGGGCCGGCACCACCCCGACCGGTCAGAACCCGCACTCGGACGCCGTGGTGCTCGTCCTGGACCCCCGCGTCCCCGGCTTCCGCGCCGATTCCCCGCTCGGCTCGGTGCTGGGGCAGCCCGGCTCGGACCCGGCGCTGCTGTCCCTCGTACGGCGCAGGTTCGACGCGGGCACCGTCGTACCCTCCGTCGCCACCCCCACCGAGGCCTTCCGCCGCACCGACCTCGACCGCGACTGGCTGGGCGAGGCGCTGCGCAAGGGCGCCCGTCGCCTGATGTACGTCGGTCATGTCAGCGGCGCCCCCGTCGAGGGCGGGCAGAGCGAGGACGTCACCCTCCATCTGTGTTGCGGCCCGGAGACCACGGGGATGACCGAACCGGTGCGCACCCACCGCCCGTTGTCCGCCAAGGACCTGCTTCTGGGTACGCTCCCGCTGCGCGCGGACGGCGTGCCGGGCGCTCAACTCTGGCCCGCACCGCCGCGCGTCGCGCTGATCGCCTGCGAGAGCGGCGGCGATCTCCGTTTCGCCGAGTCCTTCGGCCTGGCGACGGCGATGATCCACAACGGTGCCCAACTGGTCACCGCCACCCGCTGGGTGCTCCCCACCAGCTTCGCCTTCCACCGCCTGGCCGGCCTGCCGGAGTCCGTACGGCCACTCACGGAGGCCGTGGTCGCCGTGGACGCGGCCCACGAGGACCACGACCCGGTCCGCCATCTCGGCGCCTGGCAGCGACAGCAGCTCGACCAGTGGCGCGCCGGCGGCCGGATCGAGCACTCGCCCCTCCTGTGGGCGGCCCTGACCTGCATCGTCAGGTGAAGGGCCAGGGGTGGTGGAGGCAGTAACCGCCCAACCCGATCGCGGCGATCCCGGTGGCCAGCAGGGTGACGACGAACCTGATGTGGAACGTGCGCTCGCGGCGTTCGTGGTCGGGATCGGCGGTGAGGAGGGACGGGTCGGCGGGCGCGTAGCGGAGGGGAACGTCACGGCCGAGGGATCGTGCGACGTCCCGGATGCCCTGCGTGCACAGCGCGGTGACCTCGACGCCTTCGTGGGTGGTGAAGGCGACGACACTGGCGTGGCTGACGCTCTCGCCGCCTTCGCCGTCGGAGTGGACGTCCCTGGTGACGGCGACCACGCGGCCCTGGACGGTGACGCCTGCGGCCAGTTGAGCGGCGCGGGTGCGGGCGTACTCGCCGTCCCGGCTCAGCGCGACGACGAGGAGCAGCAGGCCACCGGCACAGATCAGCCCCCACTGCCAGCCCCACGCGAAGAACGACTGGACGACCAGGCCCAACACCAGCAGGATCACCATGCAGTTCGGCCCGCCGGTCCCGGAGGTCCGCCCCTCGCTGTCCAGCATGAGTTGGAAACGCTCCGGCCGCCGCCGCGGAAACCGGACCGGGAACTCCTGCCCCACCCAGGCCGCCAGTACCCGGTCGCCGCGCTTGTTCTCGTGGCGCAGCCTGAACTCCCGCCCGGTGCCGGGGTCCTGGTACACGATCGTCACCGGTATCCCGTGGTTCCCTGACTCACCGTGTCCCGGCGGATGCACCTCGACGACCCGAGCCGTCGCCCACACCGCCCGCTGCGGCCGGGTCAGTCCGGCCAGGGAACACGCATAGCCCACCAACGCCAGCCCAGCGGGCACCGTCCACCACAGCCCGAGCATCTCCTGCAGGTCCATGCGGCGAGGCTCTCGCTGCCGGGACTCCTACCGATCCCAGGTTCGGGTCGGCCGGCCATCCCTTTCGATCCGGCCGGCCGACGCGAGGCAACAGCTCATCACTGCACCGAGCGAGCAGATCGTCGAAGCGCTTGTCGATCGGCAGCGCAGGGGCCCGGAACGGGAGCCGGTCGAAGGCGGCTGGGGACGCGGAACCCACGAGGAAACCCCTAAGTAGGTGAGCAGGGTGAGCGCACTGATCGAAGCGCTTCGACGCTGCCACCGCGCCCCGCGAACTGTCAACGGCTTTGCGCCAAGCAAATTTCCCACTTGTTGTCCCCTTGTTTCGCGAGAAACATGTCATTAACGTTCGCCGCCAGGTGAAGCGCTTCGATAGCACCACGCCCAACAAGTCCCCCCGCCCGAAGGGCCAGTCATGACCTCACCCCGTCTCCCCGACCGCCTGGGCGGACTCGCGTTCGGTGGTGACTACAACCCCGAGCAGTGGGACGAACCGGTCTGGAAGGAGGACGACGCACTCATGCGCCGGGCCAGGGTCAACCTGGCCACTGTCGGCGTCTTCTCCTGGGCCCTGCTCGAACCCGAGGAAGGGCGCTACGACTTCGCCTGGCTCGACGCCCACATCGAGCGCCTGCACGCGAACGGCGTGGCCGTCGACCTCGCCACCCCCACAGCCTCCCCGCCGCCCTGGTTCACACTGGCGCACCCGGACGCACTGACGGTCCGGCCCGACGGAACCCGTCTCGTCCACGGCAGCCGGGACACCTACTGCCTCACCGCGCCCGCGTACCGCACCGCGGCCCGTCGGATCGCCGCAGCGCTCGCCGAACGCTACGGCGACCACCCCGCCCTCGCGCTGTGGCACGTGCACAACGAGTACGTCACCCTGTGCTACTGCGACCACACGGCCGCCGCCTTCCGGGTCTGGCTGCGCTCCCGCCACGGCTCGCTGGACACCCTCAACGAGGCCTGGGGGACGGCCTTCTGGAGCCAGGGCTACACCTCCTGGGAGCAGGTCCTGCCGCCGCGCGCCACCAACTGGCACAGGAATCCCGGCCAGGCACTGGACTTCCACCGCTTCTGGTCCGACGAGGTCATCGCCGCCTACCGCGAGCAGCGCGACGCCATCCGTGCGCACAGCGACCGGCCGGTGACGACCAACCTGATGCTGCCCGCGTACCAGAACATCGACCTGTGGGCCCTCGCCCGCGAACTCGACGTCGTCAGCTCCGACCAGTACCCCGGCTCGCCCGGCGTGGACGCGGCCGCCGATGTCGCCTTCCACGCGGATCGCGCCCGCTCACTGGGCGGCGGCCGCCCCTGGCTGCTGATGGAGCAGGGCACCAGCACCGTCTACGACGGCGACCGGATCCTCGCCAAGGACCCCGGTGACATCCTGCGCCACACCCTGGGTCACATCGCGCGCGGCTCGGAGGGCGCCCTCTTCTTCCAGTGGCGGCAGTCCCGGGCCGGCGCCGAGACCTGGCACTCGGCCATGGTCCCGCACGCAGGACCCGACAGCCGGATCTTCCGCGAGGTCGCACAAACCGGGGAGGCGGTCGCCCGGCTCGGCGAGCTGGCGGGCTCGACCGTCTCCGCGCGGGTCGCCGTCCTGCACGGTCCGGACGCCTGGTGGGCACTGGGCGTGGACGGCCTTCCCTCGGCGGAACTCGACTATCCCGCGGCCCTGGAACGGGCGCACCGAGCGCTGTGGGACTCAGGGGTGACGGTCGACTTCGCCCACCCCGACGACGAGTTGGGCCGCTACCCGCTCGTCATCGCACCGGCGCTGTTCCTGCTCTCCGACCGGTCCGCCGACAACCTGCGCCGCTATGTCGCAGGCGGCGGAACGCTCCTCGTCCAGCACGCGAGCGGTTACGTGGACGACCGCCTCCACGCCCGCCTCGGCGGCTATCCGGCCGCTCCCCTGCGCGAGGCGCTGGGCATCCGTGTCGAGGAGTACCGGCCGTTGCGGCGCGACGAGCGGATCACTTTGTCGGACGGCACTCAAGGCACCGCCTGGAGCGAGTCCCTGCACGCCGAGGGCGCCGAGACGCTCGCCACGTACACCCACGGCATGCTCACCGGCAGCCCTGCGGTGACCCGGCACCGCTTCGGCACCGGGCAGGGGTGGTACCTCTCCACCCTCCTCGACGACACCGGCTACGGCGCGCTGGTCGCCCGGCTGCTCGACGAGGCCGGGGTGGGCGCCGAGGCGCCCGGGCTGCCTCCGCACGTCGAGGCTGTCACCCGGCACGCCGCGGACGGCCGTCGCTGGCGCTTCCTGATCAACCACGGCACGGAACCTGTGGCCCTGTCCGAGCCGGCCCACGACCTGCTCACGGGCGGCTCGCTCGCCGAACTGCCCGTCGGCGGCTGCGCCGTTCTTCGCCTCACCTGAGCTCAGTCCGTCTTCTCCCTGCCCGCGGCCCCGTCCGCAGTCCTGCTCCGGCCCGCCCATCCGGCGCCGGAGCCGAGGTCGGTCACGGCGTTGCCGTCCGACCTGCCCGCGCCCGCCTGGTGCACCACCAAGGAGTGGTCCGGCCTGTCCGGCCATCTGTCCGCACGCCTCCCCACGGGCGGAACCTCCGCTCGGCCAACAGAGAAGAGTCAAAGATGAAGGGAACGCATCACCTCACCGAGCGCCGCAGAAGTGGCCCCGGTCGCCTGCTCGGCCTCCTGGTGGCGCTGGTCGCCGCGATCGGGCTGACCAGCACCACCGCCTTCGCCGCACCGCCCCACAACGACGCGGCCACGGCACTCACGCACAAGGCCCTGAGCCCCATGGGCACGGTGGCCGCGATGCAGCCCAGCTGGAACCTGGGCAACACCCTGGACGCCATCCCCGACGAGACCTCCTGGGGCAACCCGGCAGCCACCAAGGCCCTGTTCGACACCATCAGGGCCCAGGGCTTCCGTAGCGTCCGTATCCCCGTCACCTGGACCGACCACCAGTCCTCCACGGCCCCGTACACGATCGACGCGACATGGATGAACCGCGTCAAGCAGGTGGTCGACTGGGCGCAGGCCGACGGTCTCTACGTCGTGATCAACGTCCATCACGACTCGTGGCAGTGGGTCGCCAAGATGCCCACCGACCACGACAACGTCCTGGCCCGGTTCAAGGCCTCCTGGACCCAGATCGCGTCCAAGTTCAGGGACTCCTCGAAGACCCTGCTCTTCGAGAGCAACAACGAGCCGCAGTTCGACAACACCACCGATGCCCAGGGCATCCAGTACAACGACGAACTGAACACCGCGTTCCACACCGTGGTGCGCCAGTCCGGCGGCAACAACGCGACCCGTCTGCTCGTCCTGCCCAGCCTCCACACCAACTCGAGCCAGATCTTCCTGGACGCCCTGTCGACCGAGATGAAGTCGCTGGCCGACCCCAACCTCGTGGCCACCGTGCACTACTACGGCTACTACCCGTTCAGTGTGAACGTCGCGGGCGGCACGCGCTTCGACGCCACCTCGCAGCAGGACATGACCGACAACTTCAACCGGATACGCGCGACCTTCACCTCCAAGGGAATCCCCGTCTACCTCGGCGAATACGGCCTGCTGGCGTACCCCGACAGCAACCACCCGTCCCGCATCGAACGGGGCGAGGCCATCAAGTACTTCGAGCAGTTCGGCCACGACGCCCGCGCCGCCGGAGTGACCACGGCCCTGTGGGACCCGGGAACCTTCGCCTTCCTGAGCCGCGCCACGCTGCAGTGGACCGACCCCGAGCTGTTCAACCGGATCAAGTCGAGCTGGACCACCCGCTCGGGCACCGCCTCCTCGGACCAGGTGTTCCTGGCGAAGTCCGGTGCGATCACGGCCAAGACGCTCACCCTCAACCCCAACGGCCTCACGTTCCGAGGCCTCTGGCAGGGCAACACACAGCTCGCCCAGGGCCGGGACTACACGGTGTCCGGCAACCAGCTCACACTCACGGCGACCGCGCTGACCCGCCTTGCCGGCAACCGCGCCTACGGGACCAACGCGACGATCGAGGCCCGGTTCTCCCGCGGTCTCCCGTGGCAGATCCATGTGATCACGTACGACAGCCCGGTCCTCTCCCCAGCGACCGGCACCACCAGCGGTCTCACCATCCCCACCCAGTTCCGCGGTGACCAGCTGGCGACCATGGAGGGCAAGTACGCCGACGGCACCAACGCCGGTCCGGTCAACTGGAGTTCCTACCAGGAGTTCAACGTGTCGTTCAGCCCGGACTACCCGGGCAACGGCCTCGTCCTCACTCCTGCGTTCCTCAACTCACTGCGTGACAACACGCAGGCGACGCTCGTCTTCCACTTCTGGAGCGGAGCCACCATGACGTACCAGGTGACGAAGTCCGGAAGTACGGTCACAGGCACCGTCGGCTGACGATTCACTCGCCCCGGGTGCCGAGCACGGCACCCGGGGTCCACTCCTGCATCGGGAGGAGCGTGCAGCAGGCTCAGGCGGTCAGCTGCTCGTAGCCGAACCAGTCGAAGTGGACGACGCCCTGGGCCGCGTACAGGCCGATGACACGGCCGGTGAAACCGCCGGCCACCTCGGTCGACAGGTAGCGGCCGTCTAGCGTCGCGAGCGGGGCGAAGGTGCCGTCCGGCCGCTCCACGCCGAGGGAGACGAGATCAGGTCCGGTGCGCGGGTCGTACCGTTCCGGCGGCTCGGTGATCCGCACACCGAGAACGACCGGGCCGGCGGGCACCGGCAGGGTGGCCACGACGGCGCGCACCGAGCCGACGCGCGAGACCACCCGCACCTCGGTGCCGTCCGCCTCGATGTCGTAGTGGTGTTGCTCGTCGAGCCGAACGGCGAGCCCGCCGCAACCCTGCGCCGGATCGACCGAGGCACGCGCCTGGCACGCGTGATGCTGCTGGCGCCGACCGATGAAGACGGCGTCCGGCTCGTCGAGGGAAGTGCCGCGTGCCCGCAGTGTCAGCGAGCCGGGGCGCTCCTTCGTGGTGCAGTGCTCGGCGGACCGGTCGCGTACGGAGATCCAGGACGCATGCAGTTCGGTGAGGTCGAAGTCGTCGTGGTAGGGATCGCCGGGCCCGTCGTCGCCCGGCGCCAGGATGTCGCCGACGACGGGCCAGCCGTCCTCCCAGGTGACCGGAGCGAGGAAGGTCTCGCGGCCGAGGACGTGCCAGCCGGGAGTGCCGCCGTGCGGGCGCGCCCCGAGGAACACCATCCACCAGGAGCCGTCAGGGGCCTGCACCAGGTCCCCGTGCCCGGTGTTCTGGACGGGGTGGTCGGTACCGCGGTGGGTGAGGATCGGGTTGGCCGGACACGGCTCGAAGGGGCCGTTCGGAGAGAGCCCACGGGCGATGGAGATGCCGTGGCCGCGCTCGGTGCCGCCCTCGGCGATGAGCAGATACCAGTAGTCGCCGATGCGGTAGAGGTGGGGCGCCTCGGGGGCCTTGGCGCCGGGCCCGCCGGACCACAGCCTGCGGGGCTCACCGAGGGTGCGTCCTGTGTACGGGTCGAGGGCGACCTGCGACACCCCGGCGACTGTGCACCAGCAGGTGCCGTCCTCGTCCCAGGCGAGGTCCGGGTCGATGCCCGGGACGTCCGGCAGCCAGGTCGGGTCGGACCAGGGGCCCGCCGGATCGGTGGCGGTGACGAGCAGATTGCCGCCGCCCTCGCTGCAGTTGGTGACGATCAGCCAGAAGCGGCCGTCGTGGTGACGCAGCGTGGGGGCGTAGATCCCGCCGGACGACGGCATGGAGGTGGGCAGGCGCAGTTGCTCCGGGCGGTCGAGGGCGTTGCCGATCCGGGTCCAGTGGACCAGGTCGCGGCTGTGGAAGAGGGGGATGCCGGGGAAGTACTCGAAGCTGGAGCACGCGAGGTAGTAGTCGTCGCCCACACGGCAGACACTGGGATCGGGGTGGAAGCCGGGGACGACGGGGCCGGCGAAGCTCGCGCCCGCCGGGTGCTGGTCGGACACCTGGGATCCTTTCATCGGTGGGTCGGTCGGATCGTGCGGGAAGTTCGCGGCGCCTTACGGCAGCACTGCCGGACCAGGGGGTACACGGCGACCACTGACACACCCTCGAGGACTCCCCACCGGCGCTCCCCTGTCACCTTCGCGTCGAAGCGCTTCACACAACAACGAAAGCTAATGCGACGCTTCCAGCGAAACAAGAGGTTGAGTCAGTAGAAGCGCGCTGAGGTACTGGTTGTTGACGCCTCAGCGCAAGCGATGGTGGCGTCGAAGCGCTTCAACTCCGCTCCTCCCACTCGCCGATGGGCTCCGCGGATCACCCGAGGTTCCGGTCGGACCCTACGGCGGTCCAGTGAGCGTGACCCACGTGCACAGACTTCACCAAAGATGTACGAGGTGATTGACGCGCACATGGCCACGCCTTAACTTCTGACCGATTCACCGAACCGTGTTCGATATACCGATCGCCGTTGGCTGTCCTTGAGGGCCCCCGCACACATCCCTTGGAGCACGCATGGCCACCTCCCGCCGCCACTTCCTCGGCCTCGCAGCCACCACGCCGCTGGCCGTGACCGGCGCACTGAGCCTCGGCGCCGGCACCGCGTACGCCGCCGACTCGGCGTACGTGATGGGCTACTTCACCGAATCGACCTCCCTCGGTGAAGGCACCGACTACGGACTCCACCTGGCCGTCAGCACCGACTCGCTGAACTGGACACCGCTCAACCAGAACAACCCCGTCGTCACCCCCACCGAAGGCGACCTCGGCCTGCGCGACCCCTTCATCCTGCGCAAGCAGGACGGCACCTTCGTCGTCATCGCCACCGACCTCAAGGGCACCGACTGGAACTACGTAAGCCAGTACGTGCACGTCTGGAACTCCACCGATTTGCGGACCTTCACCGGTTACCACCGACTCAAGCTGCACGACATGAACACCCACTCCTGGGCGCCCGAGGCGTTCTGGGACGCGGGCCGGGGCCAGTACGCGCTCATCTACTCCGCCGTCAACTCCAGTGGCCACAACGTGATCATGGTCAACTACACAACGGACTTCCTCACCGCCTCAGCGCCCCAGGTCTTCTTCGACCCCGGCTACGACGTGATCGACGGCGACATGGCCGTGGGCGTCGACGGCGTCAACTACCTCTACTTCAAGAAGAACCAGACCCTGGTGGGCGCCCGCTCCACCTCCCTCGACCCAGGCAGCTTCACCGAGTTCAGCACCGGCGTCGCCCACGGCGGCACCGAGGCCCCGACCCTGGTCAAGTCCCTCACGTCCAACACCTGGTACCTGTGGGGAGACACCTACACCCCCAACGGCGTCTTCTACGCCTGGCAGACCACGAGCCTCGCGTCCGGCACCTGGACCGCGCTCGACCAGAAGACCTACACCCAGCCGCTCAACTCCAAGCACTGCGGTGTCGCCACCATCAGCACGACGCAGTACAACAACCTCATCGCCAAGTGGGGTGCCCCGGCCTGGAACCGGCTCAAGTCCTACAACTTCCCGGCCCGTTACATCCGCCACTCCAACTACGTCGGCCGTATCGACGCGTACCCGATCGACCCGCCGACCGACTCCCAGTGGAAGCTCGTCCCCGGCCTCGCCGACAGCACGGGCGTCTCCTTCCAGTCGGTCAACTACCCCACCCGCTACCTGCGCCACTACAACTACGCCCTCCAACTCGACGTCAACGACGGCACGTCGACGTTCGCCGGGGACGCGACCTTCTACCGCACGGCGGGCCTCGCGGACGCGACCTGGGCCTCCTTCCGCTCGTACAACAACCCGACCCGCTACATCCGCCACTCCAACTACGTCCTGCGCATCGACCCGATCTCGACCACGACCGAACGGCAGGACGCGACCTTCCGCGTCGGCTACTGATCACAGACACACGGCCGGCGAGGTGCCCCCACACCTCGCCGGCCGTTCACCTGCCTCTGCCGGGTGTCACCGCGCCGTCGGCGCTCCGGTGTCGTTGCGGACCGTGGACCGGGCCGGTTCGGGCCGGTGGACGCCGCGCGGGCGGTAGCCGAGGGAGTCGGCGCGGCCCAGGAGGTCGGCGAGGTACCAGATGATGGCGAGCCACATCTCGGTGCCCTGGAGCCCTGCTTCCGGGCCGGGGCCCGCCGGTCCGGAGCCGAAGCCGAACCCTCGGCCGTCCTGCCAGCGGGGCAGGATCGCGGCCAGCCGGCTCTCGGCCCAGGAACGTATGTCCGCCGACCGGTAGCCCTCGCCCCGGCTCCCGTTTCCCAGCTGCCGGGTGCACAGCCACAGAGGGTGGGCCACGTCCAGCACGTTGCACGCGTTGTCCCGGCCGGCGCCGAAGTGCCGGGGATCGCGGGCGTGGTCCAGGACCGCGTCCACCACCCGTTCCGGATGCGGAACCGGCAGCCCGAACTGGGCGAACGAGCCGCGGGTGAGCCGGTAGTAGCCGTTGACGACCTGGAGGCGGCCGGTCTCGGCGGACGGGCTGCCCCACATCCCGGTCCACGGGTCGACCCGGGTCAGCAGCCAGCCGAACAGTGACTCCAGCGCACCGGGATGCACACCGCCCTCTCCCTCGTGCCGCAGGTTCCAGTGTGCCGCGGTGGCCCATGCGTCGATCCAGGCCCCGGCTCCCCAGGCGCCGTCCTGCCACGGCAGCCCGTCAAGCCGGGTGACGAGTTGACGACCCGTCATTTCCTTTATGCCGCGCACCGGATGGGGAAAGGACAGGCCCAGCAGGTCGAGGGCGTAGCCGGCGGACAGGAGGTGGTAGAGCGCGGGACCGTCCCCGACGAAGCCGTCCTCGTCGGGCGCCGGCAGCACTTCGCCGAGCTCCGGCGTCAGTCCGGTGTCCGGGTCCTGGGCGGCACTCAACCGCTTGCCGTGTTCGTCCGCGGTCAACTGCTCCGGGGCCGAGCCCGTCAACACGTCGGCGATCTCCACGGCGTCGCAGTGCGCCCGGAGGGTCGGCGTCGCCCCGGGCCGGTCAACGTACCGGTCGCCGTCCCAGCACCGGGCGAGGATGTCGGCGGCCTGAGCGCGGGCGGTGTCCGCGAACCGGGTGAGAGGGTCGGCGCCGGAGGGCGCGAGGGATGCCTTGGCACCGCGGCGGTCGCGCAAGGGACGTGCCGGGTTCCCGGCGGCCACTGTCCAGGCCGGCAGGTCCCTGGTCACCACCGCACCGGCGCCGATCACACAGTGGTCGCCGATGGTGACACCGTCCACCACGACCACGTGCGAGCCGATCCACACGTCGTCGCCGATCGTGATCCCCCGGCTGGTGTGGGGCTGTTGGAAGACGGGACGGTCGGGTGCCATGGAGTGGTTGAAGCCGAGCAGCGAGGTGTGCGCGCCGATCCGCACGCCGTTGCCCAGGGTGACGGTGCCCCGCACGGTGGTGAACGGGTTCAGCGTGCAGTCGGTGCCGGTGGTCAGCTCATCGGTGACGTAGGCGTGAGCGGCGATGTAGGAGTCGCCGCCGAGCCGCAGCCGGTCCGGGAACACCGCGGCGGACTCGGCGACGTAGCACCGCTCACCGACCTCGCTGTCCCCACCGATCGCCCGCTGCCGCTCCCACTGGGCGGCTCGCTGTTCCTCGGTCGCCTCATCGGCGAACAGCCAGGGGCAGTGGTCGAAGTGCCGCACGCCTGGTTCCTCCTGGTCAGTGCTCAACTCGGCCTCAGGACCACGGCCTGGCCCCCCGCGGCGGCCATCGCCACACTCAGTGTGCTCGCCGAGGTGACGGTCCGTGTGCTCACGACGACGGGCGTCTGGTAGGGGCTGCTTCCCGGCGTTCCGTCGGCGTAGACCGTGGCGGTGTAGGTGCCGCTGCCGCTGCCGAGGAAGGTCAGCGGGATCGAGAGGGTTCGGGCCGTCTCGTCGGTCATCGCCCCCAGGTACCAGGTGCTGCCGCTGCGCCGGGCGACGGCGATGTACTCGCCGATCGAACCGGCGAGGGTTCGGCTCTGGTCCCACACGGTGGGGACGGCGTCGAACCAGGGCAGCCCGGGCCACTTCGACGTGGTGGCGTACTTCGACGGAGCGTCGTACCAGTACAGGAAGTTCAGGGGCTGGTAGTACACCGCGGCCATCGCCATCTGGTGGGCGTTGGTCGTCTGGTCCCGGGACTGGCCGTAGCAGATCGTGTAGTCCATCGGACCGCCGACGTTGCGAGCGAAGGGCAGCGTCACGTTGTGGCCGGCGGTCGGGAAGCGCTCGTTGCCCCGGACGCCCTCCAGGCTGATCCAGTTGGGATACGTGCGTTCGTAGCCGAACGGGCGGACGTCGTCGTGCATGTCGATGAGCAGCTTGTACTTGGCCGCCGTCGTGGCCCAGGTGATGATCTGGTTCGTCATCGCCTGGGTGCCGTCGTTGATGAAGCCCAGCTTGACTCCGGCGACGCCCCAGCTGCGGTAGAGGGCGAACAGGGTGTCCGGGCTGCTCAGGGCGATGCGGTTGACGTAGAGGAGGACGCCGATTCCCTTGCCGGCCGCGTAGGACAGGACCGTGGGCAGGTCGATCGCTGAGATCGGCTGCGTCGCGTCGGTCGTGCTGTTCTCCGGCCCGTACCACCCTGCGTCGTACTCGATGTACTGCAGCCCCCGGGCGACCGCGAAGTCGACGCCCGCCAGTCCGTCGGCGGTGGTCAGGTTGCAGCGGAACACCTTCCCGGGCTTGATCCAGGAGGTGTCGGCGAGGGCGCCCGCCGGGGCCAGGTTGAGCACCAGTTCGGCGTTGTCGACCAGTTCGGCGTGGGTGGAACCGATGACCACGGCGCGCCAGGGCGTGGCGAACGGTGCGGTGACGGTGGAGGTCGTCTGGACCGTTCCGGAGCCGCGCGCCGTGTGCTGCATCAGGTACGCGGCAAGGGTGTTGGCGTTGCCGGAGACGGAACTGAGCATCAGGCGGGGGTAGTTGATCCGGGCGGACTCGCAGACGCAGGCGATGAGCCCGTCGGCGTAGGTGGCGGTGAGCGGGAGGTCGGTCAGCGGGCCGGTGTCCGTGGAGGAGGTTCCGGTGGACGGGACGGACCCAGGTGCCACCGGGTTGTAGGCGTCCTCGTCCCGCGCACTGTAGACGAGCGTGCCGTCGGGGAAGACGAAGGTCGTCAGTTCGCCGGCGACGGTGACGGGGCCCCGGTCGAGCAGGACGTAGCGGAACGCGACGCCTGAGGCGTAGGCCCGGATCTGCACCCCGAAGTTGACGGAGGTGGCGGTGTCCCGGAGGTTCCAGCGCATCTCCTGGTAGGTGTCGGAGACGGTCGCGTTGCGTCCGTACACGGGGTTCCACGTCGTGTCGACATGCCAGTGCTGGTAGTTCGTCACTGCGACGTCGGTGCCGAGAGTGGTGCCGTCGCTCAGCCGCAGGCCCATGGCGGAGGTGTCGACCACCGTGACGCCGTCGCGCCTGGCCGACCACGTCAGCGCACCGCCGGTCAGCGACATCGTGATGCTGGTGGCGCCGTCGAGCGAGGTGGCGGTGACGGAGGCGTCGGCGGCCTCGGCCGGATGCGTGGCCCCGACGCCCAGGGCGGCCGCCGCGGCGGTGACGGCGGCGCCCTTGAGAATCCCTCGGCGGGAGGGCTCCCGGCGTTCTGGAACGGTCACGGCGTTCTCCTCGCTACAGCAAGCCCATTCAAACAAACTCGACCAGCAAGTAACAGATTCTTGCTGCGGCGAAGTTCTAACGTCTCATCATCCGCAGCGTCAACCCCTCATACACACAGGACGGATGGTCGAAATTTCGGACAGAGCGGATGGGAGTCAAGAACAAACAAAATCGATCGAAGTTCTTGACGTCATGGCTCCTTCACCTCTCTCATTGGTCCCCGCCAGGTGGCAGGGACCCGCCTGCTCGGATCGGAGAGGGAACAGCATGTTCAAGGGAACATCTCGTCGGCCGGACGGCCGATGGCGCAGAGCCGGCGCCGCCCTTCTGGCGCTGCTCGGCGGCGTCGCGGCCCTCCTGCTTCCGGCGACCGAGGCGCACGCCGCCACGGTGTCGTTCACCACGGGTGCCGCACGCACCGACCAGAACGGCAACACCCTGCAGCTGCACGGCCTCGGCATCATCAAGGTGGGAGACACCTGGTACGGCTTCGGCGAGGACAAGACCGGCGAGACCTCGTCGGACACGTCCTTCCAGGACATCACCTGCTACACCTCGACCAACCTCGCCGACTGGAGCTACCAGGGCCAGGCCCTGAGCAGGCAGAGCAGCGGGGACCTCGGCCCCAGCCGCGTCGTGGAGCGGCCCAAGGTCATCTACAACAAGTCGACCAGCACGTACGTGATGTACATGCACATCGACAGCACGAACTACTCCGAGGCCAAGGTCGGGGTGGCGACCAGCAGCACCCCGTGCGGCCCGTACACCTACCGGGGCAGCTTCCGGCCGCTGGGCAACCTCAGCCGTGACCTCGGCCTGTTTCAGGAGACCGACGGCACCGCCTATCTGCTGAGCGAGGACCGCAACAACGGCCTGCGCATCGACAAACTGTCCGCCGACTACCTGTCCGTGGACAGCGCGGTGGCGGTACTCGGCGCCAGCGGCGGCAACAGCGTCGAAGCACCTGCCATGATCAAGAAGGACGGCACCTACTACGTGTTCGGCTCCCACCTGACGGGCTGGAGTCTGAACGACAACATCTACGCCACCGCGACCTCGCTGAGCGGCCCGTGGTCGGCCTTCCGGAACTTCGCCGCTCCCGGCACCCACACCTACGGCAGCCAGACGGCGAACGTCATCACCGTCCAGGGCACCTCCGGCACCACGTACCTCTACGCCGGCGACCGCTGGGACACCTCCGACCTCGGCTCGTCCAAACTGATCTGGCTGCCGATGACCATCAGGGGCACGACGGTGAACGTCGGTCAGTACCCCACCTGGTCCCTCGATGCCGACGCCGGGACCTGGACCGCCGGCAGCGGGCTGCCCTCCTCGGGGGTCCACACGCTGACCAACGGCAACAGCTCGATGGCGATGGACGTGGCGAGCGGCTCCACGGCGAAGGGCGCCAAGATCATCCAGTGGTCGTCCAACGGCGGCGCCAACCAGCAGTGGACCCTGACGAAGGTGGCGGACAACGTCTACACGCTGAAGAGCGTGAAGAGCGGCCTGTGCCTGGACGTGCCGAACCAATCGACCGACGGCGGCGTCCAGTTGGAGCAGTGGACCTGCAACGGCGGGACCAACCAGCAGTGGTTCCTCGACCTGGTCGGCAGCTACACCGGCAGCACGTACATGCTCACCGGGGTGGGCAGCGACCTGCACATCGGTGTCGCGGGCTCGACCACCCAGGGCGCGGCGGTGGACCAGGAGACGGGCACCGGCGCGAGCAACCAGCAGTGGAGCATTTCCTGACCTGTCACAGGGTCGGTCGCCGTACGGCGGCGAAGCCCCGGTCCGCTCGACGTTTCGAGCGGGCCGGGGCTTCGGGCAGCGGCGGATCGCCGAACGGTCAGCCGACCGCGCGTACGGCGTCCAGGATGAGGGCGGCGACCTCCTTCGGCTGCGAGACGGCGACGGCATGCGAGGCGCCCTCGATCTCGACGACGGTGGCGCCGGCCCGCTCGGCGCCGAAGCGCTCGACCTCCGGGTTGATGGCCTGGTCCGCGCCGGCGATCAGCGCCCACGACGGCTTGGTCTGCCACGCGGCGGCGGAGGCCGTCTCCGTGAAGGCACCGGCCGCGAGCGGGCGCTGAGCGACCGCCAGGACCTTCGTGACGTCCGCGGGCACATCGGCCGCGAAGACGGACGGGAAGGCCTCCGCGGTGATGGTGACCTCGGCGGCGGGGTCACCGTCCGCCACGGGGTACGTCCACTGCTTCAGGTTGCTGACCAGCGGCGAGTCGGGGAAGCGGCCCTGCAGCTCGCCGAGGCTCTCGCCCTCTTCGAGGACATAGGCGGCCACGTAGACCAGCCCGACCACGTTCTCCGTGGTGCCGGCCACGGTGATCAGCGCGCCGCCGTAGGAGTGCCCGACGAGCACGACGGGACCGTCGATCTGGGCGGCCACGGAGGCGACGTAGGCGGCATCGGCGGCGAGGCCGCGCAGCGGGTTGGGCGGGGCGATCACCGGGATGCCCTCGCTCTGGAGTTCGGTGATGACGCCGGACCAGCTGGTCGCGTCGGCGAACGCGCCGTGGATCAGGACGACGGTGGGTATGGAGGTGGTCATGTGCAGATCTCCCGTGTTCAGGCGGTGTGCAGGGCGGCGCGCAGGGTGCCGGTGGCGAGCGTGATGGCGGCTTCGGCGGCGTGGGTGCCTCGCAGGGCGTTGAGCATGACGAAGTCGTGGATGATGCCCTGGAAGCGCACGGCGGTGACCGGGACACCGGCCTCGCGGAGCTTGTTGGCGTACGCCTCGCCCTCGTCGCGCAGCACATCGGCCTCACCGGTGATGACCAGAGCCGGGGGCAGACCGGTGAGCTGCTCGGTGGTGGCGCGCAGCGGGGACGCGGTGATCTGGGCGCGCTCGGCGTCCTCGGTCGTGTACTGGTCCCAGAACCACTGCATGCCGTCGCGGCGCAGGAAGTAGCCGGTGGCGAACTGGTGGTAGGAACCGGTGTCGAAGCTCGCGTCCGTGACCGGGTAGAACAGCACCTGCTGCACCAGCGGGACGTCGCCGCGCTCCTTGGCCATCAGGGTCAGCGCGGCGCTCATGTTGCCGCCGACGGAGTCTCCGGCCACGGCGAGCCGTGAGCCGTCCAGACCCTTGGTCGCACCCTGCTGGACGACCCACTGGGCGACCGCGTAGTTCTGCTCGATGGCGACCGGGTAACGCGCCTCGGGCGAGAGGTCGTACTCGGGGAAGACCACGGCCGCGTTCGCGCCGACGGCGAGCTCGCGCACCAGGCGGTCGTGGGTGTGGGCGTTGCCGAACACCCAGCCGGCGCCGTGGATGTAGAGGATGACCGGCAGGGTGCCCTCGGCGCCGGCGGGCTTGACGATGCGTGCTCGGACGCTGCCCGTCGGGCCGCCCGACACGGTGATCCACTCTTCGTCGACGGCGGGCTTCTCGATCTCCGAGGACTGCACCTCGTCGACCGCCTTGCGTCCCTCCGCCGGGGCCAGGTCGAAGAGGTACGGCGGATTGGCGGTCGCCTCGGCGAAGGCGGCAGCCGCGGGCTCCAGAACCGGCTGAACCGGCTGAACCGGTTCGACGGAGTGGGACATGTGCATCTCCAGAGGTTTCATCGGTGTGCCGGTCCTTCCGGCGGCAAGCTGCGTGAACAAGTGACGCAGAGTGCCGCGGACCGTCGCCCCTCACGCTAAATCCATTCCGCGGGCACACGTTGCCCACGAGTGCACTGCGGCTGGTCCCACAGTGCACGGAATGTGCGGCGCCCGCAGCGCACGGAAAAGCGCCCTGCGCAGAGCGCGGAACGACGCCCGAAGTCACACACGGACCGGCGGCCTCTCCGGCCGGGGCGGTTATCGAACGGGTTCTGGTGCGGCGGCGGCCCGATCATCGAAGTTCTGGCGTGCTGCCAGGACTTGCCGGGCGTGCTCCACGGACCAGGCGCTGATGGCGCTGGTCAGCCGACCGGCCTCGACTCCGAGCTCGGTGAGTCCGTATTCCACGCGTGGCGGAACGGTGGGGTAGACCGTGCGGTCGACGAGGCCGTCGCGTTCCAGCGCGCGCAGGGTCTGGGTGAGCATTTTCTGTGTGATCCCGTCCAGGAGGCGTCGCAGTTCGCTGAAGCGCATCGGTCGCTCGTGCCGACGGAGCGCCGCCAGGACGTACAACACCCACTTGTTGGCCAACATCTCGACAACGGTGCGCGAGGGGCAATCGCGGCGGTAGGTGGCGGCCCACTCCTCGGAGGCCTCACTCCTGATGGTTTCCATGAGGTACCTAGATATCAATCAGGTGCCTACTTCACAAGAGAAACCGCTGTGGTCGAGGATGGTGATCGAAATCGGCCGAGCCGGCCAACAACCGGAGGAGAGTGCCCGTATGACCACCCGTATGCGTGCGGTCAGCCAGCGCAGCTACGGCGGCCCCGAAGTTCTGGAGCTCGTCGAGACCGCCCTGCCGACGCCGGGTCCGGGCGAGGCGCTGGTCCGCGTCTCCGCGGCCGGAGTGAATCCGGCCGACTGGAGGATCCGTTCCGGAATGGTGCGCAAGTTCGGTGACCCGCCGTTCACTCTGGGACTGGATCTGTCCGGAGTGGTGGAGGCGGTCGGCGAGCAGGTGACGCGATTCCGGCCCGGCGACGAGGTGTACGGCTGCGCATTTCCGCCCCACGGCACCTATGCCGAGTACGTAGTCGCACCGGTCGAAGCGCTTGCCGCCGCGCCGGCGAGTATCGACCATGTGCACGCCGCGGCACTGCCGGTCGCGGCGCTCGCCGCCTGGCAGCCGCTCGTGCGGGTCGCCGCGGTCGGCACCGGGCAGCGGGTGCTCATCCACGCGGCAGCCGGCGGGATCGGCCATCTCGCCGTGCAGATCGCCAAGGCGTGCGGCGCCTACGTCATCGGCACCGCCCGGGAGAGCAGACACGCGTTCCTGCGGGACTTGGGCGCCGACGAACTCATCGACTACACCACCACCGACTTCGCAGCGGTCACCCATGACATCGACGTGGTCCTGGACCCGATCAGCGGCGACTACGGACCCCGATCGCTGGACACGCTCACGCCGGGCGGAATCCTCATCGACGTGCGGGGCACCGGACCCGACCGAACCGCCGTCCGGGAGCAGGCCAGGGCGCGCGGTCTGCGGTTCGTCGAGTTCGGGTTCACCCCGTCCGGCGCCGATCTGGAGAGCATCACCGATCTGGTGGAACGCGGCAGCCTCCGGGTCGTCGTCGATCACGTCCTGCCGCTGGAGGACGCGGCCAAGGCGCACGAACTCAGCCAGACCAACCATGTTCAAGGCAAGATCGTTCTCACTCCCTGGTGATCGGGAGGCACCTTGAGGCGTGCCCGGTGGGGCATGCTGAGGGTGCGCTCACGCGCTCTATCGCGGTGACAGGGGGCCCGGTTGGTGTTACGCATTCACTTCACGGCGGAAGACCTCGCCCGGACACGGGTGGCCGCGACGATCGGCGTCGCGGCGGAGATCTACTACAGCCTGGAGCTGCTGAGGGAGAAGCGGGACCTTCTTCACTTGCGCTCATGGCGGTCGGCGGTCGCGGGCCGGATGGGAGCGGACACGCGCCCCCTGACGTCCCTGGTTCCGGTGCGCGGTCCGGGACTTGATCTGCTGGCCCTGATGGGTGATGTGCCTTCTCCGGACCACGCCGTGGACAACCTGCTGCACGCCCCGGCGTCCCGGCTGCGACGCGAGTTCGAGGGTCTCGACTTCCATCCCCGACACCTGTCATGGGCGAGGCGGGTGTCCGAGGGGGACCGCGACGCGCGGCGGGAGCTCGCCGAGGCCGTGCGCGCCTGCCATCGGCTGACCGTGGAGCCCTACTGGGACCGTGGACGGGCCGAACTGGTCGCGCTCTCCACCCGTTGCGCGAACCTGGTGCTGGAGGGAGGCATCGACCTGCTGCTGCGTTCCGTCTGCGCACCACTCGTCCACTGGCGTCCGCCGGTGCTCGAAGCTCCCTACCCGCGACAGGTCGAGGTGCGCCTTCGGGGCAGGGGACTGATCATCACGCCCACGGTCTTCTCGAAGCACCCGGTGAGCTTCCTGTGGGACCCGCTCGACACCGCCCAGCCACCCCGGCTGACCGTACCTGCCCTGCGCCGGCCGCTGACCGGTACCGGACCGGCAGAACCGGACGGCTCCACCGTCCGGAACCTGGAGTCCCTGCTCGGCCGTACGCGAGCCGCCGCACTGCGGGTGACAGCGGAAGGCTGCACGACGACCGAGCTGGCACGCCGTCTCGACGTCACGGCCGCAGCGGCCAGTCAGCACGCCACAGTGCTGCGGAACACGGACCTCATCACCACCAGTCGCCGAGGCGGGTCCGTGCTGCACCTCATCACCCCCCTCGGGCTGGCCCTGTTGCGAACCGGCGCCCTGACGCAGCAGTGAGCCCCAGGAGCACAGCGGCATCAGCCCGGCGGGCCGAGCGTCGCCCCGCTCGGGTGCCACCGGGTTCTCGTGACGAGGTGCGCGACGGGACGAGGTGCACGAGTCGCCGCGCCTGCTGACGTGGCCCCCTTTAAGCCCTGGCTTAAGAGATGGGCCGCAGGTGGCCGCCCCGCCCAGGATGTGAAGCCGCAACCGGCTCATCCCAACTCACCCGCCCCATCCTGGAGTTCATATGCAGACTCATCTCGCCGCCGCGCTCGGTTCCGTCGTGCTGACCGCGGGCACCCTGCTGGGCGCTCCCGCCGCGAGCGCTCAGGTCGCCGACTACCCCGTCACCCCTTACGCCCCGATCCTGGTAGGGAACACATGGACGACGGGCACGATCACCTGGTACAACCGGTCGGTCGTGGTGACGGGGACGCACAAGTCGGTGAGCGCGGCCGGCCCGGAGTACTGCCGACGCACCTGGGCGTACACCTACAACGCGGCCGGCGAGAAGCTGGGCTCGGCCGGCTCCGCCTCTTCCGACACGGCGTGCGGTACGTCCAAGAACTTCAGCTTCCAGGTTCCGGCCGATGTCCCCGGCGGAGCCGCACTCGTGCGCGTCTGCCTCGATGACGGCAATCTCAAGGACCTGCTCTGCCGGCCTTACCGGCGGCCCTGATCGCTCCTGTCGCCTGAAGAGCAGGACAGACCTTCTTATCCATGGAGGGCGCCCGGTTCGCTGAGCGCGGCCGGGCTCGCGCCTTCCGGCGGTGTGGCTGTCCATGCCGGACAGCCGCACCGCCAGGCCCGCCGCGGCGCCGATCAGGGGCAGGCGGTTGCTCGGGCGCCGCCGTCGGACGCCTCGAAGTAGGCGGCGCTCTCCGCGTCCGCCGGGTAGTACGACTCGATCGCGACCTCGTCCAGCGTGATGTCCATCGGCGTACCGAACGTGGTGATGGTCGAGAACAGCCGAAGCTCTCGTCCGTCGAAACGGAGGATCATCGGAATCACGACATCGGATGCGACCGATCGGCTCGAAGCGTCCTCGGAGTCGGGCTCCAGCAGTTCCTCATAGAGCGCGGTGAGTTCGGCGTCGGGAGCAGCGGCGAGCTGACGTCTGATGCGGGAGCGGAACATCAGGCGCACGTCGGCCAGGTTGACGACCAGGGGAGCGAATCCTCGCGGGTCCAGTCCCAGACGCACCAGGTTGATCGGCGGCCGGAGCAGGGCGGGATCGACGTCCGCGAAGAACGGCTCGACCGCACGGTTGGTCATCACGATGTTCCACCGGCGGTCGAAGGCCACCGCCGGGTACGGCTCATGCGCACGAAGCACCCGCTCGACCGCGTCCCGGGCCGCCGACAGCGCGCCGTCGTCGAGCGACCGCTCGGCGTACCGGGGTGCGAAGCCCGCCGCGAGCAACAGCCGGTTGCGCTCACGCAGCGGCACATCGAGCTGGTCCGCGAGCCGGAGGACCATCTCGGCGCTCGGGTTGGACTTGCCCGTCTCGACCAGGCTGACGTGACGAGCCGAGACATCGGCTGCGATCGCAAGATCGAGTTGGCTGAGTCGTCGGCGATGCCGCCACTGCCGTAAGAGCTCCCCGATCGTATGCATGGTCATCGAGCGTACTCATCGTGGAGCCGCGCGCCATGAAATGCGACTTCATCGACAACCGTCGCGGCCCGCGGAAACACTGCTGCCATGACCACAGACCACAAGAGCATCGTTCAACGGGCACTGACGGAACTGATCGAGACGGGCAGCGTCGAGGTGCTCAAGCCGTTGCTGAGCAAGGACTTCATCCACCACCGGCCTGACTCGACGTCCTCCACCAAGACGGAATGGCTCGATGCCGTACAAGCAGCACTCATCCCGCTCGCCGACATGCAGGTCGAGGTCCGCCACCTGCTGGCCGACGGTGATCACGTCGTGCTGCACTCGCGGCGACGGCTGCCCGACGGGCCGGAGATCGCGGTCGTCGATATCTGGCGGGTCGAGGACGGGCTGATCGCCGAGTGCTGGGAGACCATCGAGCCGGTGGCCCGGGCGGCCGCCAATCTCGCGTGGTGGGAGCCCGCCGGGCACTGACCGGTGACGCGGGAGGCTCTGCAGCTCGGCGGTCCGATGCCGTACGGCCGTGGTTCGCCGGCGGTATCCGGGGAAAACCGTTGGGCTGCCCGATCCGCTTCCGTCATGATCGATTAGTGGACACCTATCTGGAAACCGAGCGCCTGGCGCTGCGCCGCTTCACCGCCGATGACGCGGACCTGCTGATCGAGCTGGACAGCGATCCGGCGGTGATGCGCTACCTGAGCGGCGGCCGTCCGACTTCACCGGAACTCGTCCGGGAGCGCTATCTGCCGAACATCCTCGCCAACTACGAGAAGTGGGGCGGCGACCTCGGGCTGTTCGCCGCGCACGAGAAGGACGGCGGAGCGTTCATCGGCTGGTTCATCCTGCGTCCCGAGCCGCAGGGCCCGCTGGACGAGGTCGAACTCGGCTACCGGCTGCGGCAGGCGGCCTGGGGCAGGGGCTATGCCACCGAGGTCTCGCGGGCCTTGCTGGGCAAGGCGTTCACACAGCTCGGTGTGCGGATGGTCTGGGCCGAGACGATGTCCGTGAACCGCGGTTCCCGCAACATCATGGAGAAGCTCGACATGACGCTCGCGGACACGATCCCCGTTCCCCCCGACATGGAGATGATCGAGGGCTCCGAGTTCGGAGGCGTACGGTACGAGATCACCAAGGAGCAGTGGGCGCAGCATTGACGTGCGTCTCGGGCTGAAGCCGCAGGATGTGGGCCGTCTCGATCGTTGCCGCGCCGCTGCGTGGCACGAGGCTCGGCCGGGCATCCGCGGCTTCCTGCTTTTTCGCGCACCCGGGCCGTCAGCCGGCCCGGCTCCACCGGCGGCTGTCTCGCGGGGCCCGGAGGCTCGGCCCGTCCCGGTCGACAGCGAGCGCCCGCCCCACCCTTCGCTCGCTTGAAGCGCCCGCATCCCTTCGATCGCTCGATTCGAGCGTCATGACACTTGATTCGAGTGCGAAGAACCGGCATGGTGCTCGAAACGGTATTCCGGACCATGGTTCCGGGAGCGAAGAGGGTGTTTCATGGACGAGATCGACCGGGCCATCCTGCGGGAGCTGCAGGTGGACGGCCGGATCCCTTACGCCGACCTGGGGCCCAAGGTGGGCCTGTCACCGTCAGCCGCGAGGCTCCGACTGCAGCGCCTGATCGACGCCAAGGCGGTGCAGGTGGTGGGGGTGACCGACCCGATGACCATGGGCAACCAGGCGATGGCCCTGCTCGGCCTGCGCATCGACGGCGACCCCCGGGCGGTGGCCGACGCGCTCTCCGGGCACGACGAGGTCGTGTACGCGGTCCTGACCGCGGGGGCCTTCGACCTGTTCGTCGAGGTCGTCTGCGCGCGGCCGCACGACCTGCTGGATTTCGTCAACGACGTCGTACGGGCCATCGAGGGCGTCACGGCCGTGGAGAACTTCCCCTACTTCGGGATCCACACCCACCGCTTCCTGTGGCACGTCGACTGAAACGCGTCTGCCCACCCCGATCCGCCCCCGCCCCGCGCACCACGCCGAGGACCTCGCCATGCCGCACACCGAGCACCGCACGATCGACTTCTTCGCCGAGGACGCACTCCCCGCGCCGCGGACCACACCGGCCGAGGCCGAGCTCATAGCCGCCCGCGACCTCGGGATCGACGCGCACGCGGAGGCGCTGGGGAGCCAGCAGGATGCCAACTTCCTGCTGCAGGACGGAAACGGGACGGCCGTGGCGGTCCTGAAGATCGCCAACCCGGCCTTCGGCCCCGTGGAGATCGAGGCACAGGACACAGCCGCCGACCTGATCGCCTCGGCCTGCCCCGACCTGCGTGTCGCCACCGTGCTGCGCCACCCCGACGGCACCCCCCGCCGTACGACCATCGACACCGACGGCGGGCCGGCCGTCGCCCGGTTGCTGCGCCACCTGGCGGGCGGCGCACTGTCCGGACCTCGGTACATGTCCCCCGGCACGGTGGCGGCGATGGGAACGATCGTCGCCCGAGTGAGCACCGCCTTGCGCGACTTCCGTCACCCGGGACTCGATCGTGTCCTCCAGTGGGACCTGCGGCACGCCGACCGCGTCGTCGCCGCCCTCGCCGGGCACATCGACGAGCCCGAGCGGCGGAGCGCCGTCGAGGACGCCACCGCCGAGGCCTGGGCCCGCGTCCAGGAGCTCGCCGCCGCGCTGCCGCGCCAGGCCGTGCACCTGGACCTCACCGACGACAACCTGATCCGCCGACCGGGCAGTCGCGTTCCGATGCCCGACGGGGTCATCGACTTCGGTGACCTGACGGCGAGTTGGGCGATCGGCGAGCTCGCCGTCGCACTCTCCTCCGTCCTCCACCACGACGGCGTCGAACCGCATCACGTGCTGCCCGCCGTCCGGGCCTTCCACGCGGTGCGACCGCTGTCCGCCGCGGAGGCCGAGGCGCTCTGGCCGCTCGTGGTCATGCGCGCCGGCGGCCTCGTCGTGAGCGGACGGCAGCAGGCCGCCGTCGACGCGGACAACACGTACGCCACAGGCGCGCTCGACCGCGAGTGGCGCATCTTCGAACAGGCCGTCCGCCTGCCGCTGCCGGTGATGACCCGGCTTGTCAGGAACGCGATCGGTTTCGCCGACGCCCCTGTCACGGCCGACGATCCCGAACTCCCCCTGCTGCGCGACATCACCGGCGACCGCATCGCCGTACTCGACCTGTCCACCGACTCCGATTCCATGGACGCAGGCGCGTGGCTCGACACCGACGCCGAGGAGGCGCACTCGGCCGCCGCGCTCGCGAAAGGCGCGGCCGCGACCGCCACCCGGTACGCCCAGGCGCGGCTGAGCCTGGCCCCGGCCCTGTCGACGCGCTCCGGCGCGACGGTTCCCACCGGCATTGACCTGCGACTCGGTCGGGCGGCGGTGATCCAGGCCCCCGGCGCGGGGAAAGTCCTCTCCGCGGGGGCGGGGATCATGGAGATCACCCACGGCCCCTTTGTGCTGACGGTGTCCTTCCCGGCCGCCGCTGCCGTGGTCACCGCCGGTGCAACGGTCCGGGCGGGCGACGACCTCGTCCACCTCCCCGCCGGGAGCCGCGCCCGCATCGCACTGCGCACGTCCGACAGCCCTGCCGTCCCGCCCCTGGTACGTCCCGAGTACGCCGCCGGCTGGCTGCCGCTCACCGCCGACCCCGCCCCGCTCCTGGGCCTGGCCGCCACGGACCGCGAGGAGCGGACCAACCTGCTGGAGCGGCGCAGTGGCGTGTTCGCGACGGTGCAGGAGCACTACTACGCCACGCCGCCCCGGATCGAACGGGGTTGGCGCCACCACCTGCTGTCCACCGAAGGCCGCTCCTACCTCGACATCGTCAACAACGTCACCCCGCTGGGCCACGCCCACCCCCGCGTCGAACAGGCGGTGGCCAGGCAGCTACGGCGGCTGAACACCAACTCGCGGTTCCACTACGCCTCGGTGGTGGAGTTCACCGAACGCCTCGCCGCCCTGCTGCCGGAACCACTGGACACGGTGTTCCTGGTCAACTCCGGCTCCGAGGCGGTCGACCTGGGCCTGCGGCTGGCCATCGGCGCCTCCGGCCGACCCGACGTGGTCGCCGTGCGCGAGGCCTACCACGGCTGGACCTACGCCTCGGACGCCGTCTCCACCTCCCTCCAGGACAACCCCAACGCCCTTGCCACCCGCCCCGGTTGGGTCCACACCGTGGACTCGCCCAACTCCTACCGGGGCCGCCACCGCGGGACGCACGCGGCGCGCTACGCGCCGGAGGCCGTCGCGGTGATCGACGAACTGGCCGCCACCGGGCGCCCTGCCGGGGCATTCGTCAGCGAGACCTTCTACGGCAACGCCGGCGGAGTCGCCCTGCCCGACGGCTACCTGGCCGAGGTGTACGCGGCGGTCCGGCGGCACGGCGGCCTGGCCGTCGCCGACGAGGTCCAGGCCGGCTACGGCCGACTCGGACACTGGTTCTGGGGCTTCGAGCAGCAGCAGGTCGTCCCCGACATCGTCTGCGTCGCCAAGGCCATGGGCAACGGGCACCCGCTCGGCGCCGTCATCACCTCCCGGCCGGTCGCCGACCGGTACCGCGAGCAGGGCTACTTCTTCTCCTCCACCGGAGGCAGCCCGGTCTCCAGCGTCGTCGGCCTCACCGTCCTGGACGCCCTGCGCGACGAAGACCTCCAGGGCAACGCGGTCCGAGTCGGCGGTCATCTCAAGAAGCGGCTCCAGGCCCTGGCGGACCGCTACCCCGTCATCGGTGCGGTCCACGGCTCGGGCCTCTACCTCGGCCTCGAACTCGTCCGCGACCGCGACCGCGCGAACCTGGAGCCCGCCACCGAGGAGACCGCCGAACTCTGCGACCGCATGCTCGACCTCGGCGTCATCGTCCAGCCCACCGGCGACCACCTCAACATCCTGAAGATCAAGCCCCCGCTGTGCATCGACACCACCGCCGCGGACTTCTTCGCCGACACACTCGACCTGGCCCTGACCCAACTCGGCCACGCGGGCTGATCCCGCACATCCGCGGACACACGTCAGCCTGCGACAGTCACACGCCGACCCGACCTCACGTCTCCTGAAAACGGCCGTCTCCCGTCGAGCACTGGCCGAACAGGCGTCGCCGGCTCTCCCGCCGGTAGTCCTCAAGTGTCCTGTCGACAGGCGGTGCGAGCGTCCATGTCGGCCCCGAAGTCGGCCACCAGGCGGCGTGCCCGCCACTGGTCCCCTATTCGATACGGCCAGTGGTGATGCCCCCGGCTGCTCCGAGCAATTTCTCGCTGCGTTTCACTCACGCAGCTGTGAGCCCAGTGTCCTGCCGTTGTTCCGCAGAGAGCTCGATGACACCGCGTTGCGCACGTTCCTGCTCTCTCAGGACGTCGTGTACGCAGGGGGCGGCAGCACCGCGAACCTGCCGGCGGTCTGGCGTGCGCACGGCGTGGACCGGCTGCTGAGCGAGGCCTACGACCGCGGCACGTTGCTGTGCGGCATCAGCGCGGGCGCCAACTGCTGGGCCGAAGGCTCGCAGACCGACTCCTTCGGACCGCTGACGTTTCTCCTGGACGGCCTGGGCCTGCCGGCCGGCTCGGTCTGCCCGCACTACGACAGCGAACCGGGCCGGCGCACCTCCTACCAAGCAGCCGTGGCAACCGGTGCGCTCCCCGCCGGGTGGGCACTGGACGACGGCGTCGGCGCTCTCTTCACAGACGGCCTCCTGACGCAGACGGTGACCCGCACGCCACGGGCCCACCTGTACCGGGTCGGGCCGGACGCAGAATGCGGAGCCACGGAGCGTGCCCTTCCGTGCCTCCTGCTCACCGACGCGCAGTGATCCTTCTCATCGCCCCCTGACAGACTGCCGGGGGCAATGCGTGTGATCACGAGAAAGGCGCGGGGGTCGCGTCCCGACGGTGGATGAACTTCATGCGCTCGGATTCCGAGAGCCCAGTTCCCCTTCCAGCCACCGCAGGACCTCGGGGGTGACCGGGTCGGTGATGTCGGTGAACTCGTCGTGCTTCTTGAGGAACTTGGCCACGTACGGGCACACCGGCACGATCCTCTTCCCCAGCGCGCGCACGTCGGTGAGTGCGTGCTCGACCAGCTGTGCGGCCAGGCCCTGTCCGGCGTAGGCGTCGTCTATCTCCGTGTGGAAGAAGACGCGTTGGGCGCCGTGGTCGCGGTAGGCGGTCAGGCCGGCGCGCTTGCCGTCGACCAGTATTTCGTAGCGGTGGCGGTCGTCGTTGCGCTCCACGACGGGAGCGGGGGTGGGCTGGCTCATCGGATTCCTTGCGTCGCAGGCGGGTTGATGGGGGTTCGATGGTCGGTGGTCAGCGGTGGGCGGGTCGGCCCGTACTTCCTCGCGGGACCGCCTTCCCCACTCATGGTAGTTTCACATTAAACAACTTGCATCGGTCGTAGGACGATGAAGGAGTCCCAGGTTGAACAGCCCGACGCCGGGGTCCGCGGAACAGCGGATATTCATCGACAAGCAGAGCCCGAAGGCCTACCACGCCCTGGTGCAGACCTCGGAAGCGGTGCGCGGGGTCGCCTCCGACGCGGGGCTCGACCGGACCCTGGTGGAACTGGTCAACCTCCGCGTCTCGCAGCTCAACGGCTGCGCCTACTGCCTCGACCTGCACACCCGCGCCGCCCTGCGAGCCGGTGAGACCACGCGGCGGCTCGGGGTGCTGGCGGCCTGGCGGGACACGGAGCTGTTCACCCCCGTGGAACGCGCGGCCCTCGCCCTGGCCGAGGCGACGACCGAGCCGTCCGACGCCGCCGCGCAGGAGGTCGCCCACGCCGCCGCCCGGGACGCCCTCACCGACGACCAGATCTCCGCAGTGATCTGGGTCGCGGTCACCATCAACGCGTTCAACCGGGTCTCGATCATGAGCAGGCACCCGGTACGTGCGGACCACTGACGCCGCACCCGGCGGCCGCGCCTCCGCAACCTGAGTCCGGTCGGCATGCATGAGTCGGTTCTTCTTCGGGCAACACTTCGTGCGTCCCTCGGCAAGACGCCCCCACGCGCTCGCCGTACGGTCATCGGCACCACCCCCTCCCCCCACACCGCTGGACCGATGAACCGAACCGCAGGAACAATCGCAGACAGGGGGCCCTGTGAAACAGCCTCTCGCCGACGCGGCGGGTGAACACTCGATCGCCTTTCCACTGGAGATCCACGTCACGCCCGCCGGCCGACCGCCGATACCGCTGCCCGCCGAGTTCCGGTACGACCGCGACGACCCGTACGCCGTGTGCCTGGCCGTCGGAGCGCCCACGACCGCGTCCGTCGACTGGGTGTTCGCCCGGTCGCTCCTCGCGGAGGGACTTCGCGGACCCGCGGGCATCGGGGACGTACAGGTGACGCCACGGCGCCGCACCGCCGCAAGGCACCCCTCCTCGCCGGACACCGTCCACGTCCTGCTCAGCACAAGGGAGGGGGACGCGGCCACTCTGGAGATCCGGGCGTCCGCGATCGTCGCCTTCCTGCGGCGGACCGACGCGATGGTGGCGCCCGGCACCGAGCACCACCACCTCGACCTGGACCGTGTCGCCGCCCGGCTCACCACCGGTGGACCATGACGGATCACGCCTGTGGATCGCTGTGGGGCGGATCGGTGAGGTACGGATCGGCGCGGGACGGTCAACGCAGGGCCGCCAGCGCCGGTTCGACGGCCCGGTGGAACGTCGGGTACGTGTAGATCATGTGCCGCAGGCGCTCGACGGGAACCTCCGCGTGGACGGCCACGTTCAGCCCGTACAGCAGCTCGCCTCCGGCCGGTCCCGCCGAGGTCGCGCCGACCAGGACGCCCCGGTCGGCGTCCTCGACCAGCTTGAGGAACCCCTCGCCGCCCGGCCCGTGAATCCAGCCACGGGTGGAGTCGGCATTGGACACCACCGCGGTGCGCACGCGCAGCCCCTGCTTCCGGGCCTGCCGCTCGGTGAGGCCCACGGCCGCGATCTCGGGATCGGTGAACGTGACGCGGGGCAGCGCCCGGTAGTCCGCGTCGGGACCGGGGTTCCCGAGTACGTCCCGCACGGCGATCTGGGCCTGGTACATCGACATATGGGTGAAGGCACCGCGCCCGGTGATGTCGCCGACGGCCCACAGGCCCTCCGCCGCCCGCATCTGCCCGTCCGTGGGCACGGCCCCGGCCGTCGGGTCGAGTCCCACCGACTCGACGCCCAGTCCGGCGAGTTCGACCTGCCGCCCGGTCGCGACGAGCAGCCGCTCGGCGCGCACGGGGTCGGCCACTCCGTCGAGCAGCACGGTGAACTCGGCCCCGTCATGGCTCACTTGCCGCGCCCGCACACCGGTCAGCACGGTCACGCCGTCGGCCCGCAGCGCCCGCGCGGCAAGCTCCCCCGCCTCGGGCTCCTCCTGGGACAGCAGCCGCTCCTGCCCCTCGACCACGGTGACGCGGCAGGTGAAGCGGGCGTAGACCTGCGCCACTTCCACGCCGATGGCGCCGCCGCCGAGGACCAGCATGGATGTGGGCAGTTCCTTGGCGGCCATGGCGTCCCGGTTGGTCCAGTACGGCGTCCCGGCGAGCCCGGGCACCGGCGGAATCCGCGGCCGGCTGCCGGTGGCCAGCACGACGCCCCGGCGGGCCTCGATGGTGCGCCCGCCGACCGTCACCCGCCGCGGACCGCTGAGCCGGCCCCTGCCGCGGACCAGCCGGCCGCCCTTGGCCGTCAGGCGGTCGGCCGCCACCTGGTCGTTCCAGTCGTCGGTGGCCTCCTCGCGGATGCGTCCGGCGACGCGATCCCAGTCCGGCGTCACATGCGCGTCCCCCGCGAGGGCGGGCACGCGCCGCGCCTCCGCCAGCAGGTTCCCGGCCCGGATCATCATCTTGCTGGGCACGCACCCCCAGTACGGGCACTCGCCCCCGACGAGCTCCGCCTCGACGCCGACCACGTCCAGACCGGCCTCGGCCAGCGTGCCCGCGGCGTACTCACCGCCCGGCCCCAGCCCGACGACCACCACATCCGCCCGCTCTTCTGCCATTCCCACGTCTCCCTGCCCGCTGCCCGTGCCGCTGTCCGACGAGCCGTCGGGCACCGACGCTAGAGCGGTGGGACGACACGACGAGTCCCTGAGCGCACGGTTGTCCGCCCGATAGTGAACACCTGGCCGGCGCCCCGGTGCCCGGTGCGCTCACAGACGCCACCCCATGCGCTGCGGAGCAATTCGCCCCCGCCTCCCCCGCCTACCGTCACCTCCGTACCCACAGCACGGCACCGCAGGAGGCCCGCCATGACCACCACGTCCCAGCCCACCAGCAGCCAGCCCTGGCTGCACCAGAAGGGCGCGGTCATCCAGGAGTTCGGGACCGTCAAGCAGTTCCCGCTCGGACTGTCCTACGACGCGCGCATGTACTCCTGCCAGCGGCTGAACCAGGTTCTGGCGGACACGCAGATCCTCTACGGCCTCTACAAGAAGCACCACTGGAACATGCGCGGCGCGACCTTCTACCAACTCCACCTGCTCCTCGACAAGCACGCGGGAGAGCAGCTGGAGCTCGTCGACACGATCGCCGAGCGGGTCCAGACCCTGGGCGGCGTCTCCGTGGGGGATCCCCGGCACGTCGCCGAGATCACCTCGATCCCGCGCCCGCCGGACGGGGTGGAGGAGGTCCCGGCCATGCTCTCGCGGCTGCTCCAGGCCCACGAGAGCATCCTGACCCAGGCCCATGACGCGGCTGCCTGCGCGGCCGAGTCGGGCGACGACGGCACCAACGACCTGCTGGTCTCGCAGGTGATCCGCACCGGCGAGCTGCAGGCCTGGTTCCTCGCCGAGCACCTGGTCGACACGCCGCTGGTGCGCGCCTGAGCTTCACGTTCCGGGTCTTCCGCATGGGGCGCATGAGAGAGCGCGGGCCCGCACCGGCCGGTCGCGGCGCCTACGGAACCGTAGGAACGAAAGGCGAAGCCGCGACTTCGGACCCGATCGCCGAACAGAGGGTGTCGCGGAGCCGGTCAGGCGGCCTCCGACTCGGGCGTCACGGCGTTCGGCTCCCCCGCGCCGAGACCCCCGGCGAGGCGCAGGATGCGCCATTCGCGCGGGGAGCAACCGTAGGTGGCTCGGAACACCCGGCTAAAGTGGGCGGGGTTGACGAATCCCCAGCGCCGGGCGATCGCCGAGACGACGGGTGACGTGCTGCCGGGGCGGGCCAGTTCGCGGGCGCACTCCTCCAGGCGACGCCGCTGGACGAACCGGCCGACGGTGATGCCCTCGCCCTCGAAGAGCCGGTGCAGGTACCGCACGGAGATGTGGTGCGCCTCCGCGACGGCTTCCGGTGAGAGGTCGGGATCCCCCAGATTGCGGTCGATGAACTCGCGGATGCGCGGGACGAGATGGCGCTGCCCGGCCTCCTCCGCTGCGCCGCCGTGCCGGGTCCTGTCGGCGACCAGGGTGGCGAAGAGGTCGACCGCGCTGGAGGCAAGCCCGCTCGCGACGGTCGGGGAGTAGGAGTGCGCCGAGGCGACCAGCGTGCCCAGGAAAGGCATCAGTACGGCGCCGATGCCCTCCGTGGTTCCGATCGCGGTGCCGGTGATCCGGTGGATGTCCTCGTCCGGCAGGCCCAGCACCTGGCGGGGCATGTGGATCACCCGGGTGGTGAACCGCTCCGGGTGGTCGAGCGAGTACGGCCGCGAGGTGTCGTACACCATGAGGTCGCCCTCTCCCACGACCGTCCGGCGGCCGTCCTGAACGAGGGTGGCCGTGCCGGACATCTGGACGCCGATCGCCACGAACGCCCGTGCGGAGCGGGCGATGTGCTTCGACGTACGGCTGGCGCGCTGGGCGTCCGCCTCGATGGTCGAGACCCTGAGGTACCCGAGGCGGCCGGAGGCGATCCGGCCCGCGAACGGCCCCTCGGCACGCGGGACGACCGCCATCGGCACCAGGGCCCTGCCCACCGCGTCCCGCCAGTACCCGACCTTCTCCTCGTCGGGTACCGAAGCAGTCGTCAACACCAGGTTCACCTGGTTCTCCTCTCCACCGTGCGTAAGCGGCGGAGACCTCGGATCCGCAGCGCACGCGGACCGAGGAGGCTCGCATCCCCGCCACCGGAAGCCAAACAGCGGGCGGCCCCGGCCTCCAGGCACAAAGGAGGCAGAAAGATCAGAGCACCGGCCCGGGCGGACAGGGATCCGAGGAGTGCACTGCCGGAACAGCGCAGTGCACTGAGGGAATCGAACCGCCTGCCCCGGCGGGTCTACTGTGATTTCGGAAGCGACACCGGCGACCGGCACGGATCAGTGGGCGTCGAGACCCGCCAGCCGGGCGCGGGCGTCGGCGACATATTCGAGGTCGGCACCGAGACCGACGGAGACGCAGTCGGCGAAGGCGTCCTTCGCCTCCGCCGTCCGTCCGGCGGAGGCGAATGCCTCGCCCAGGCGGACCAGGCAACGGCTCAGCAGGGCCGTGTTGTTGTTGGCACGACAGAGGTCGACTGCGGTCTGCGCGTGGGCGACGGCTTCCTTCCCGCGCCCCAGAGCCGTATAGGCACGGCCGATGCCCGCATGGAGGTTGAGCCGGCCGATGTCGGCGATGTGGGGTTCCAGACAGTCGCCGTTCTCCGCCAGAAAGGCGAGTGTGCGCAGGTCGGCGGCGAGGGCCTCCTCGGTCCGGCCCGCGTTGAGAAGAGCGATGCCGTAGCCGCTCATGGCCTGCAGTGTGCCGTGGATGTCGTCTGCGGCCTCGAACAGCCGGGCGGACTCGCTGATGGCGTCGATGGACCGCTCGGCGTCGCCCAGCAGCCGGTGGGCCCAGGCCGCGTAGCTGTGGGCCCACGCCTGCTGGGCCAGGTCACCGGCACGTTCGGCCGCCGCCAGCGCCTCGGCGGAGCGCACGAGGCCGTCACCGGGGCGGCCTTCGCACAGGAGCAGGGCCCACGCGTGGTAGTTGAGCTGAGTCGCCTCGACGAGGGCGTCACCCAGGGCCTGCGCGGAGCGGACCGCGGTGCCGAAGACCTCGGGCCAGTGCCCCCAGAAGACCCACTGGTCGGAGAACCAGTGCAGGGCCTCGGCCACCTCCACCACTGTGGTGTGATCCCCGGCCGCCGCGGCAGTGCGCAGGGCCGCCAGCCAGTTGACGCCCTCGGCCTGCAGCCACTGGCGGGCCTTGTCGGCGGTGGCGAGGTCGACCATGCCCTGCCAGTCGGCGGCCGGAGCGCCATGGTCGGGCTCGAACCAGCGGCCGGCCACGATCGCGGTCTCCAGCAGCCAGCGGTGCAGCGCCGCCCGGGCCGGGGCGATGTCCTCGACGCTCTCCTCGGCCTCCAGCCGGGCGCGGGCGAAGAGTCGCAGCAGGTCGTGGAGCCGATAGCTGTCGCGGTCCGCGCCGAGCAGCCCGGTCTCCACGAGCTCCTCCAAGGCGTCCTCGGCGTCGAACAGCTGCTGTCCTGTCAGCTGCGCGGCGCAGGCAGCGCCCGCGTCCGGGCCCGGGATCAGCGCGAGCCGGCGGAAGAGACGGGCTGCGGTGGGGGTGAGCTGGCGGTACGACAGGTCGAAGGCGGCCGCGACCCGTACGTCCCCGGCGGAGAGCGCGTCCAGGCGCCGTTCCTCCTGCGCGAGGCGGTCGGCCAGCCGGCGTACGGTCCAGCCGGTGCGGGTGGCCAGCCAGTTGCCCGCCACCCGCAGCGCGAGCGGGAGGTGGCCGCAGCTGCGCGCGACGTCGTCGAGGGCGGCCGGGTCGGCGCTCGCGCGCTCCGTTCCGACGAGGGCGGTCAGGAACGCGGCGGCCTCCTGCGTGTCGAGTTCCCCGAGCGGCAGGCGGTGCACGCTCTCCAGGCCGGTGAGCATGCGCCTGCTTGTCACGACCACCATGCCCGCGCCGCTGCCCGGCAGCAGGGGGCGTACCTGGGCCTCGTCGCGGGCGTTGTCCAGCACCAGCAGGCACCGCCGGTCGGCGAGCAGTTGGCGGTACAGCGCGGGATGGCCCTGCGGTCCGGCCTTGGCGAGTTCCCGGTCGGCGACCTGGAGGGCCTTGAGCACGCCGAGGAGGAGTTCGGCCGGCTCGGGCGGGTCGTTGTCCATGCCGCGCAGGTCCACGACCAGCTGCCCGTCCGGGAACTGCTCGGCCAGCTCTCGCGCGGCACGCAGGGCCAGCGTGGTCTTGCCCGTGCCGGGCGGCCCGGACACGGCCACGACCACCGGCTGCGCGGCCGGACCCCGCGCGGCGGGGCTCCCGTGATCGGCCGAACCGTCGGAGGCGTACCCGCCCGTTGTCCCGTCCTGATCGTCCCGCCCGTCGGAATCGTGCCGGGCCGCCGCCTGCCCGGCGAACTGCGCGAGCCGGGCCAACTCCCGCGTCCGGCCGACGAAGTCGTCGATGCCACGCGGGAAGGACCGCACCCCCACGGGGCTGTATCCGGGGCTGCGCCCGGCCCGGGCGGCCGTCAGCAGGCGTTCGCGTGCCGCCTCGGCGAGCCCCAGACCGTCCGCGAGCGCGGCGACGGTCCGCCGCTGCGGAGCCGCCCGTCGCCCCCGCTCCAGGTCCCCGATGCCCCGCACGCTCACGCCCGACGCCTCCGCCAGGCCCTCGATCGTCAGTGACGCGGACAGCCGAAAGTCCCGCAGCAGCCCCCCGAAGGCCGCCTGCTCGCCGTTCAACATGTCCCCTTCTGATCACCATGCTCCCGTCGAAGCCCCCGAGCATGGTCGGAAGAATTCTAGAAGAGCCCGAAAGGGTCACCGACAGCGCGGTCCGTCCATGATTCGACCCGGTTCGAAACCATTGCCGCACGTCACATGCCCCGGCAAGACTCCTGCCGACCGAGCGCCAGGGGCCGCCAGGCCCGGGACAGGGAGGCCGACCGCCCTGTCCACCCATGGAATTGAGGAAGCATGCGCACACTCGCGACCACGCTGGGCGTATCCGCCGCCACCCTGCTGCTCGCCACGACGGCGGCTCCGGCCGAGGCCGCACCGGCCGCTCCCGCGTCCCCCACCGCCTACGTCCAGCGCTGCACCGACCTCGGCAACGGCGACCTGTGCATCGACGTGACCGGAAGGGTCGGCGGACAGGGCACCATCGGGGTGGGCTACTGGAAGCGGGCGGGTGACTCCATTCACGTCCGGCTCGGCTGGCAGAACAACACCGGCGGCGGCGCGAACTTCCACTCGACCGTCTACGGCCCGCTCGTCCCCGGCAGCAACACGGGAACCGACACATGGCGCACCTATCTCGCCGCCGGCTGCGTCCACCCGCTCATCGAGGTCATCGGGCAGGGCACCCTCAAGGGCAAAGAGGTCTGCGTACCCTCCTGAACCCTCGCTCCCGCCCGTGCAACCTCCTCGCAACGTCGCCGGGAGTTGGATGGGCCGCCGGAGCGGCCGCCCCGCGGCCGACTGGATCCGGCAGCTTGCGAGGAGAGCCGATGGACGTGATCCCCCGCGTGGAACTGACCCCGGCGGCCGCCGATCTGCTGCGGCTGCTGCGGGCCGCTCATGGGCCGCTGATGTTCCACCAGTCCGGCGGCTGCTGCGACGGCAGCGCCCCCATGTGCTACCCGGAGGGTGAATTCCGTACCGGCGGCTCGGACATCCTGCTCGCCGAGCTGGAGGTCGAGGGGGTGAGCGAGCCGGTGGGCTTCTGGATGTCGAGGAGCCAGTACGAGGTGTGGAGCCATACGCGGCTGATCGTCGACGTCGTGCAGGGCCGGGGCAGCGGCTTCTCACTGGAGGCACCCGAAGGAGTGCGTTTCCTGATCCGTTCCCGCGTCGTCGGCACGTAGTCCCCCGGGCGGCCGCCGCCATCTGGTGCACTTCCCCTGTGTCCTGCGAGAGTTGACGAGACATCAGGGGGGACTGTGACACGTCGCAGCGGACGGTTCAGAACGGCACTGACGGTTCTCGCGGCCTGGAGCGCGCTGGCCGGAGCGGCCCTGGTGGGGGCGGCACCGGCCAGCGGTGCGCAGAGCGCGGCGGCGGCTGCGGCCGACCTCGCACCCGGCGTCACGTACACCGAGTTCGACATCCCCGCGGCCAAGGGGGTGACGCACGCGCATGTGGTCGGCGTCGACCTCGGCAACCCGCATGTGCGCCTCGACCTGCTCCACCCCGGGGCCGTCGCCGCCCGTGCGCCCGTCTCCCGGCTCGCCGACAGCCAGGGCGCCGTCGCGGGGGTGAACGGCGACTTCTTCAACATCACCGAGACGCAGCATCCGGGGGTCGAGGCGACCGGCGCGACCGTGGGCCCGGCGATCGCGAGCGGGCGCCCGCTCAAGGCGGCGGTGCCGGACGGTCAGCGGTTCGGGCCGGCGCTGCCGCCGGGTACCAGCACCAAGGACGTACTCGGTGTCGGCGTCGACGGCCGGGCCCGGCTCGACGGCCTGGCTCTCGACGGTTCCGTGAGCACCCCGGAGGGACGGCTTCCGCTGGGCGGGCTCAACCAGTACGCGCTGCCGGAGAACTCCATCGGTGCGTTCACCTCGGACTGGGGCAGCGTCTCCCGGGTACGGGCCACCTGCGGCACGGACACCGACCGGGCCGCGCCCTGCAGTGCGGACACCTATGAGGTGACGGTCCGAAACGGTCGGGTGGTGTCGTCGGCCGGCACACCGGGCAGCGGGCCCGTCGCGGCGGGCACGACCGTCCTGGTCGGCCGTGAGGAAGGCGCCCGGCAGCTGCGGAAGCTGTCGACGGGCGTGCCGGTCCTCGTACGGCACCGCCTGGTGGCGCGCACCAGCAAGGTCTCGTACCGCTTCGCGCTCGGCGGTTACCCGGTCCTCGCCCACGGTCAGCCGCTGCCCGGTCTCGACAACACGACCTCGGCGGTACGGACCGCGGTGGGCATCTCGGACGGCGGGCGCCGTCTGCTGCTGCTCGCCCTGGACGGAGCCCCCGAGTACCGCAGCGGTCTCACCATCGCCGAAGTGGCGGCCACCATGAGGAAGTTGGGCTCCGACGAGGCCTTCAGCCTCGACGGCGGCGGCTCCACCACGTTGGTCGCCCGAGAGCCGGGGGCGCAGGCGGTCAGCGTGCGCAACCATCCGAGCGGAGGCGCGGAGCGTCCGGTTCCGAACGGCATCGGGGTGTTCTCCACACCGTGACGGACCTCGCCGCGCTGTCCGTGGACGAGCGCACCAGCCTTGCCGCGGCGGCGGCCGAGCGGCTCCTGCCGCACTTCGACCACTTCCACGAGCGGACCGGAGCGGGCAGCCCTGATGTCCTCAGGGGCGCGCTCGCGGAGGTCCGCAACCGGCTGGCGGGAGGCCCCGAGGTGACGCTGCGGACCCTGCTGGACAGCTTCGACCAGATCCAGGCCGCCGCCGCTCACCTGAGGAAAACGGAACCGGAGCCGGCCGGCGGCGCGCTTGACGCGGCCTCCCGGAGCGCCCATCTTGCCTGGTACGCGGCCGCCGCCGTGACGAACGCGGCTCACGCCTGCGTGCACGGCCGCGTGCACGAGGCACGCCTCTGCCTGGAGTACGAGGAGAGCGCGGCGAAGCTCGTCGGCGACGTCACGGATTGAGGCTGCTCACGATGTCCGCCGTCGCCGTAAGACCCTCGTGGATGGTCGGCGCCATGCTGGTACTGGCCAGGTAGAAGCCGAGCAGGACGCAGACCAGGGCGTGCGACAGCTTCAGCGCGCCGTTGCGCAGGAATACCACCGCGAGAATCAGCAGCAGGACCACCACAGAGATGGAAATGGCCATCGTCAACCTCCTCCGCCACGTCGACACCGCGGCTTTCGGCCGCAAGTGTCGCGTAGCGGGGGGTTCGTCCGGGCGGCTGACGTGTCCTCCGAACGTGTGGTGTCCGTGCCCCTTCGAACACGGGTCTCCGCGCCTGGTGTCTACACCCGTTCGTGCGTGTCGAGGAACGACTCCAGACCGGCGAGGTCGTCGGTGTTGAGGTAGTCGACGTCGGCGGCGAGGAGCTCGCTCCACAGCGCGTCACGGGCCGGGCCCGCGAGGTCGGGGGTGGCCCAGAACCGCACCTTCTGGCGGCGCGCGTGCGCCGTCGCGATGATGCCGCGCAGCTTCTCGCGCTCGGCGTCGGGGAACGGACCGTCCCCGAGCCAGCTGAAGTTGAGCGTCCAGTTGTCGCTGATCAGCGGGACGAAGGAGGCGGGAGCCGCGGTGCCGAGGTCGGTGAGGCGGCCGTCGTAGAAGGCGCGCCGGACACGCTGGGCCTCCATGGGTGCGCGGGCGGCGCGGTCGCCGGAGATCACGGCGGTGACCGGGCCGGGGAACACCCGCCCGTGGGCGTACGTCGTGAACAGGTGCCGGTAGCGGCGCAGATGTCGGTCGAGTTCGAGGTACGTCGACGAGCCTTCGGTCTTGATGTCGATGAGGAGTTGCAGGGGCTTGTGATAACCCCGGTACACCGAACCGCGGTTGGCCTTGACGCGGGCGGCGAGCGGGGCGAGGTAGAGGGATTCGAGGGTGCGGGTCGGGTCGAGGTCCACCGGGTCGTGGGCGACGAGGAGTTGGTCGCCCACCAGGTAGATGTCGGCTTCGACGCTGCCGAAGCGGTGGTCGAGGGCGTCGAACAGGGGGCGCGGGTGCTCGTAGTCGTTGTGGGCGTGGGCGCGCCACAGCGGGCGCGGGCCGTGCTTGTGTTCGCCCGCCAGTGCGCGGGTGGCGGGCAGGGCGACCGTGCCCGCGAGGGCGGCGCCGAGGGTGGTGAGGGCTCTGCGACGAGTGGTGAGGGCCATGCTCTGCCTCCCGGGAAGGGCCGTACGGGACCTCAGCGAGTATGCGAGTGCCGATGGCTCAAGGGGCAGGTGTGTGACGGGAGTTGGCTGGACTGCCGTCATGCGTTCACTTCACCGGAGCAGGGCACACGAAAAAGCCCGCCCCAGGTGGGGCGGGCTTCTCCGGGGCTTGCCCGGGCCTTTCAGGAGTACGTCAGGGGGCCTGGAGGTCGACCAGTTCGGCCAGTGCCTCACGGTGGGCGCCCGCGGTGCCGTACGCGATCGAATCCGCCTTCGCCCGCTTGAGGTACAGGTGGACCGGGTGCTCCCACGTCATGCCGATGCCGGCGTGCAGTTGCAGCGCCTCTTCGGCCGCGTGGACGGCGACGGGCGCCGCGTACGCCTGGGCGACGGCCACCGCCACGTCGGCGTCCTCGCCCGTGGCGAGCGCGTCAGCCGCGTTGCGGGCGGCGGCACGGAGGTTGACGACCTCCAGCCACAGCTGCGCGAGCCGGTGCTTGAGCGCCTGGAAGCCGCCGACGGGCCGGTTGAACTGCTTGCGTTCCTTGAGATAGCGGACGGTCTCCGTCAGTGTCCAGTCGGCGAGCCCGAGTTGTTCGGAGGCGAGCAGTCCGGCTCCGGCGCGCAGGGCGCGGCGTACCGCGGGCTCCGCGTCCCCCATCCGGCGAGCCCGGGCTCCGTCGAAGGTGACCGTGGCGACCGGCCGGGTGAGGTCCAGGGAGACCTGCGCGGTGATGGTGGCGGCGTCGGCGTCGACCGCGTAGAGCGCTCCGTCGTCCGCCGGGACCAGCAGCACATCGGCCGCCGCCGCGTCGGCGATCCCCGTCAACTCCCCGTGCAGGGCGCCGTCTTCATGGCGTACGGCCTTGAAGGCGGTCCCCGGCGCGACGTTCAGCGCGACCGCGAGTGCGCCGATCGTGCGGCCGGACGCCAGGCTGGTCAGCAGCCCGGCGGCCTCCTCGCTGTCGCAGGCGAGCAGCGCCTCCGTCGCGACCACGGCACTCGTCAGATACGGCACGGGTGCGACGGCGCGGCCCAACTCCTCCAGGACCACGGCCACTTCGCGCGCGGTCGCGCCCTGGCCGCCCTGCGACTCGGGAACCAGGAGACCGGCGAGTCCCATGCCGTCCGCCAGCGCCTTCCACAGGGCGCGGTCGTGCGGGGTGTCGGACTCGATGCGGGCGATCACGCCCGCCGCGTCGCAGTGGTCGGCGAGGAGGTCGCGGAGGGCGGCGCGCAGCGCCTCTTCCTCCTCCGAGTACAACAGGTCGGGCTGGGTGCTCTGCGTTGTCATCGGGCGAGGTCCTTCCAGGCGACGTCCTTGTCGGTGCGTGGCTCGGACGGCAGTCCCAGGACGCGTTCGGCGACGATGTTCAGCAGGACCTCGCTGGTCCCGCCCTCGATGCTGTTGCCCTTGGAGCGGAGGTAGCGGTAGCCGGCGTCGCGGCCGGTGAAGTCGACGAGTTCGGGGCGGCGCATGGTCCAGTCCTCGTACAACAGGCCTTCCTCGCCGAGGAGTTCGACCTCCAGGCCGCTGATCTCCTGGTTGAGGCGGGCGAAGCCGAGCTTCATGCCGGCGCCCTCGGGACCGGGCTGGCCCATGGCCATCTGCTGGCGCAGCCGCTCGCCGGTGAGCCGGGCGACCTCGGAGTCGACCCACAGCTTCAGCAGCCGCTGGTGCAGGTCGTGTGTGCGCAGGTCGGTGCGCTCGCGCCAGGTCTTGGCGACGGGGCCGATCATGCCGCCCTCGCGCGGGATGCGCATGCCGCCGATGGCGACGCGCTCGTTGTTCAGCGTGGTCTGCGCGACCCGCCAGCCGTCGCCGATCTCACCGAGGCGCCGCGCGTCGGGAATGCGGACGTCGGTGAGGAACACCTCGTTGAACTCGGCCTCGCCGGTGACCTGGCGCAGTGGCCGCACGTCGACGCCGGGGTCGGTCATGTCGCAGAGGAAGTACGTGATGCCCTTGTGTTTGGGCAGGTCGGGGTCGGTGCGGGCGATGAGGATCGCCCAGCGGGCCACGTGGGCGCTGGAGGTCCACACCTTCTGCCCGTTGACGACCCAGTCCTCGCCCTCCCGGACCGCGCGCGTGCCGAGCGCCGCGAGGTCGGATCCGGCGCCCGGTTCGCTGAACAGCTGGCACCACACCTCCTCGCCGGTCCACAGGGGCCGCAGGAAGCGCTGCTTCTGCTCGTCCGTGCCGAAGCCGAGGATCGTCGGGGCGGCCATGCCCAGGCCGATGCCGATGCGCCGCGGGTCGTTGTCCGGGGCGCCCGCGTCCTCCAGCTCCGCGTCCACGACGGCCTGGAGGGTGCGGGGGGCGGCGAGTCCGCCGAGGCCCTCGGGGTAGTGCACCCAGGCGAGCCCGGCGTCGAAGCGGGCCCGCAGGAAGTCGAGGCGGTCCGTAGCCCCGGGCGGGTATGCGGCCAGCAACTCCTGGGTGCGGCGGCGCAGTTCGGCGGCGTCGACCGTGGTGGCGGTCATGCGGCGACTCCGTTCTCCAGGGCGGGCAGCACGGCGACGCGTCCCGTGGTGACGCCGTCGGCGACGCGCTGCACGGCGGCCGCCGTACCGCTCAGCGGTACGCGCTCGCTGATCAGCGGCTTGATGGCGCCGCGTGCGGCGAGTTCGGTGAGCTGCTCGTGGCAGTGCTGGATCAGCTTGGGGTTCTTGGTGCCGTACAGGCCCCAGTGCAGGCCGAGGATCGAGTAGTTCTTCACCAGGGCGTGGTTGAGGGCGGGGCTGGGGATCGATCCGCTGGCGAAGCCGACGACGACGATCCGGCCCTCGAAGGCGACGACCTTGGCGGACTGGGCGTAGGCCTCGCCGCCCACGGGGTCGTAGATCACGTCGGCGCCGCGTCCGCCGGTGGCCTGCTTGACCGTGGCGATGACGTCCTCGGTGCGCCGGTCGATCACGACGTCGCACCCCAACTCACGTGCCACGGCGGCCTTTTCGGCTCCGCCGACGACGCCGATGACCGTGGCGCCCGCCGCCTTGCCGAGCTGGACGGCGGCGCTGCCGACGCCTCCCGCGGCCGCGTGCACGAGCAGGGTCTCCCCCGCCTCCAGGTGGGCGCGGCGGTGCAGGCCGAACCAGCCCGTCTGGTAGCCGATGTGCAGGGCGGCGGCCTCTGCGTCGTCCAGGGCGTCGGGCGCGGGCAGCAGTGCGGCGGCGTCCGCGAGCGCGTACTCGGCGAAGCCGCCGTACGGGAGCGCGGGGTTCGCGATCACGCGGCGCCCGTCCTCGGTCTCGCCGCAGATCTCCACGCCGGGCGTGAACGGCAGCGGCGGCTGGACCTGGTAGTGGCCGCGGATCATCAGCGCGTCCGGGAAGTTGATGTTCGCCGCGCGCACCTTGAGCAGCACCTGGCCCTCGCCGGGCACCGGCTGCTCCACGTCGCTCAGGCGCATCACCTCGCTCGGCTCGCCGTTCTGGTGCACTTGCCATGCCTGCATGCGGGGCCTCCACGGGACTGCTTCGTCTGACCGGGCTCGATCGCATACTAAGCGGTCGCTTGCCCATCAGGGAACAGTCGCGTCCGTCACTCCCGCGCGGGGCGCGCCCGTACGTGCATCCGCTCGCCCTGCGGCCCGAACAGACTGAGGAATTCCGCCGGCCCCTCCCCCGTCGACCCGAACCAGTGCGGCACCCGCGTGTCGAACTCGGCCGCCTCCCCCGCCGAGAGCACCACGTCGTGCTCGCCCAGCACCAGCCGCAGCCGCCCGGAGAGGACGTACAGCCACTCGTACCCCTCGTGCGTCCGCGGTTCCGGGTCCGGCACCGCTTGCCGCTGCGGTTCACGCACCTTGTAGGCCTGGAGGCCGCCGGGCTGCCGGGTCAGCGGCCAGTACGTGCGGCCGTGGCGCACGATCGGCTCGGCGCGCACGCGCGGGTCGCGCACCGGCGGGGCGCCGACCAGTTCGTCCAGGGGCACCTCGTGGGCCTGCGCGATGGGCAGCAGCAGTTCGAGGCTGGGCTTGCGCAGGCCCGACTCCAGGCGCGACAGGGTGCTGACCGAGATGCCGGTCGCCTCGGACAGCGCCGCGAGGGTCACCTCCCGCTCCTTGCGCAGCCGCCGAAGCCGTGGACCCACGCCCGCGAGAACCTCATCCGTACTCATGCCATTATTGCAGAATCGGCAAAGACATTTGTCAATCCCGCGAGGTTCGGGCGACCTTCTCCATGGAGGTGGTCACCATGACCGAGCAGTACGAAGTGGTCGTCGTCGGCGGCGGAGCGGCCGGACTGTCCGCCGCGCTGGTGCTGGGCCGGGCCCGGCGCCACACGCTGGTCGTCGACGCGGGCGAGCCGCGCAACGCGCCCGCCGCGCACATGCAGGGCTATCTGTCGCGCGACGGCATGCCGCCCGCCGCGTTCCTCGCCCTCGGACGCGAGGAGATCGCGCGCTACGGCGTCGAGCTCGTCCGGGACCGGGCGGCGGAGGTCACCCGGACGGGGGACGGCTTCACCGTGCTTCTCGCGAGCGGACGGACCGTGCGGGCACGCCGGCTCGTCGTCGCCACCGGTCTCAGGGACGAGCTGCCGACGGTTCCCGGCGTCGCCGAGCGCTTCGGGCGGGATGTGCTGCACTGCCCGTACTGCCACGGATGGGAGGTGCGCGACCAGGCCTTCGGGGTGCTGGCCACGACCCCGGCGGGCGTGCACCAGGCGCTGATGGTGTCCCAGTGGTCCAAGGACGTGACGCTGTTCCTGCACACGGTCACCGCGGGCGAGCTCTCGGGCGACGACCGGCGCCGGCTCGCCGCGGCCGCCGTCACCGTGGTGTCCGGGGAGGTGACGGAGCTGCTGGTCGAGGACGACCGCCTCACCGGGGTCCGGCTCGCGGACGGCACCTCGCACGACCGCGAGGTGCTGTTCGTGGCGCCCCGGGCCGTGCCGCGCAACGGCCTGTTCGAGCAGCTCGGCGCCAAGCTGCGGCAGACGCCGTTCGGCACCTACCCCGTGGTCGACGAGACAGGCCTGACCACCGTGCCCGGCGTGTGGGCGGCGGGCAACGCGATCGGCTTCGCGGAACAGGTGGTGAACGCGGCGAGTGCCGGGTACCGGGCCGCCGCGACGGTCAACGGCGACCTGATCATGTCCGACCTCGACGCGGGCGCCTAGGGGGTGTACACCCGTAGGCGTCCGCGCCCGGCCGTCGACGTACAGGTGTGGAGCGCGCGCCTCCGTTGCACCATGGCTGCATGCTGCTGACCCGGCTCGCCCATGTGTCCCAGGAGGTCGCCGCCGCCTCGGCACGGTCCCGGAAGATCGCCCTGCTCGCCGAGCTGTTCCGGGATGCCGACGCGGACGACGCGCCGATCGTCATCCCGTATCTGGCGGGACGCCTGCCACAGGGGCGGCTCGGCATCGGCTGGAAGGTGCTGAGCCGCCGCGTGGCCCCCGCCGCGGAGCCCTCACTGACCGTGCGCGGGGTGGACGCCCGGCTCACCGAACTGGGCGGTGTCTCCGGCGCCGGATCGCAGGCCGAACGGGCGCGGCTGGTCGGGGAGTTGATGGCGGCGGCCACCGAGGACGAGCAGCGTTTCCTGTTCGGGCTGCTCACCGGCGAGGTGCGGCAGGGCGCGCTGGACGCGGTCGCCGTGGAGGGGCTGGCCGAGGCGACCGGCGCGCCGGCCGGGGATGTCCGGCGGGCGGTGATGCTCGCGGGCTCACTGCAGACCGTGGCACAGGCGCTGCTGGCCGAGGGGCCGCAGGCGCTCGACGCCTTCCGGCTCACCGTCGGCCGGCCGGTGCTGCCGATGCTGGCGCACACCGCCGCGTCGGTCGCCGAGGCCGTCGGCAAGCTCGGCCCCTGCGCGGTCGAGGAGAAGCTCGACGGCATCCGCGTCCAGGTGCACCGCGACGGCGACGTCGTACGCGTCCACACCCGCACCCTCGACGACATCACCGACCGGCTGCCCGAACTCACCTCCGCCGCGCTGGAGTTGAAGGGCGAGCGCTTCATCCTGGACGGTGAGGTGATCGCGCTGGACGAGGACGGGCGGCCGCGCTCCTTCCAGGAGACCGCCGGGCGGGTCGGCTCCCGGGCGGACGTGGCCACGGCCGCCGCCGCGGTGCCCGTCTCGCCCGTCTTCTTCGACGCGCTGAGCGTGGACGGCAAGGACCTGCTCGACCTTCCGTTCACCGCCCGGCACGCCGAGCTGGCGCGGCTGGTGCCCGAGCCGATGCGGGTGCGGCGCACTCTCGTGCAGGGGCCCGACGACCTCGCCGAGGCGGAGAGGTTCCTCGTGGACACGCTCGCCCGCGGGCACGAGGGCGTCGTCTGCAAGGCGCTCGACGCCCCGTACAGCGCGGGGCGGCGGGGTGCCTCCTGGCTGAAGGTCAAGCCCGTGCACACCCTCGACCTGGTGGTACTGGCCGCCGAGTGGGGCCATGGCCGGCGCACCGGCAAGCTGTCCAACCTGCACCTGGGCGCGCAGAGCGAGGACGGGTCGTTCGCGATGCTCGGCAAGACGTTCAAGGGGATGACGGACGCGATGCTGACCTGGCAGACCGAGCGGCTCGGGAAACTGGCCGTCGAGGACAACGGCCATGTGGTGACCGTACGGCCCGAACTCGTCGTCGAGATCGCCTACGACGGCCTGCAGAAGTCCACCCGCTATCCGGCCGGCGTCACCCTCCGCTTCGCCCGCGTCGTGCGCTACCGCGAGGACAAGACGCCCGCCGAGGCCGACACGGTCGAGACGCTGCTCGCCGCGCACCCGGAGGTGAAGCCGTGACGGAGAAGCGCAGCGCGGGCCTGCTGTTGTTCCGGCACACCGAGGACGGCATCGAGGTGTTGCTGGGCCATATGGGCGGCCCGTTCTTCGCGCGCCGCGACGCCGGGGCGTGGTCCGTTCCGAAGGGCGAGTACGAGCCCGACGAGCCTGCCTGGGACGCCGCGCGCCGGGAGTTCCGGGAGGAGCTGGGGCTCGCACCGCCCGACGGGAAGGCACTGCCGCTCGGCGAGGTCCGCCAGGCCAACCGCAAGATCGTCACGGTGTGGGCGATCGAGGCGGACCTCGACCCGGCGACCGCGGTGCCCGGCACCTTCACCATGGAGTGGCCGCCCAAGTCGGGCCGCACACAGGAGTTCCCCGAACTGGACCGGGTGGAGTGGTTCGGCCTGGAGCGGGCCCGCGAGGTGATCGTGACGGCCCAGGCCGCGTTTCTCGACCGGCTGCTGGAGCACTCGGGGGACGCACGCTGACAGGACACCCGCCGCGTTGCGCAGGCCCGTGCCGCGCGGGAGGGTCGAGGAACAGCCCGTCTTCAGGAGGTCGGCCATGCCCATCGCGACGGTGAACCCGGCGAACGGCGAGACGCTCAGGACATACGAGGCCCTGAGCGGCGCGGAGATCGAGCACAGGCTCGCGGCGGCCGAGTCCGCGTTCCGCGCCCATCGCACCACACCCTTCGCCGAACGGGCGCGGCTGCTGCACAGGGCCGCCGATCTGCTGGAGGAGGACCAGCAGGACATCGGCCGGGTGATGACGACCGAGATGGGCAAGCCCGTCAAGCAGGCCCGCGCGGAGGCCGCCAAGTGCGCGAAGGCGATGCGCTGGTACGCGGACCACGCCGCCGGGCTGCTCGCCGACGAGGAGCCCGACGACGGGGACGTCAAGGACTCCGGGGCCGCCCACGTGCGGGTGCGCTACCGCCCGCTGGGCCCGGTGCTCGCGGTCATGCCGTGGAACTTCCCGCTGTGGCAGGTGATCCGGTTCGCCGCGCCCGCGCTGATGGCCGGCAACGTGGGCCTGCTGAAGCACGCCTCGAACGTGCCGCAGACCGCCCTCTACCTGGAGGACCTGTTCCGTCGGGCGGGCTTTGCCGAGGGCTGCTTCCAGACGCTGCTGATCGGCTCGCGCGAGGTGGAGGGCATCCTGCGCGACGAGCGCGTCAAGGCGGCAACACTCACCGGGAGTGAACCGGCGGGCCAGGCGGTCGCCTCCGTCGCCGGGGACGCGATCAAGAAAACGGTCCTGGAGCTGGGCGGCAGCGACCCGTACGTGGTGATGCCGTCGGCCGACATCGACCGGGCCGCGCGGACCGCGGTGACGGCACGGGTGCAGAACAACGGGCAGTCGTGCATCGCCGCCAAGCGGTTCATCGTGCACACGGACGTGTTCGACACCTTCACCGAGCGCTTCACGGCAGGGATGAGGGCACTGAAGGTCGGCGACCCGATGGACGAGGACACCGACGTCGGACCGCTCTCCAGCGAACAGGGCCGCGACGACCTGGAGGAACTCGTCGAGGACGCGGTGGAGAACGGCGCGACGGTGCTGTGCGGTGGCGAGCGCCCGGACGGGCCGGGCTGGTACTACCCGCCGACCGTCCTCGCCGACATCACCCCCGACATGCGCATCCACCGGGAGGAGGCGTTCGGCCCGGTCGCCACGCTCTACCGCGCCGCCGATCTCGACGAGGCGGTGGCGATCGCCAACGACTCGCCGTTCGGGCTGAGTTCCAACGTGTGGACGCGCGACGAGTCCGAGGTGGACCGGTTCGTCCTGGATCTGGAGGCGGGCGCCGTGTACGTCAACGGGATGACGGCGTCCCACCCGGCGTTCCCCTTCGGCGGGGTCAAGCGGTCCGGTTACGGGCGTGAACTGGCGGGACACGGAATCCGCGAGTTCTGCAACATCACCACCGTATGGCACGGAGCGTGAGCGTTCCGCGGCTACGATCCCCCCTGTGAACCGCGAAGTGACCCTGCCTCTGATCGTCGACGACCGCGGAACGTTGCAGGTGTCGGCTGCCGACGTGAGCAAGCTGCTGCGCACGGTGGGCGGCCGGTGGCTCCATCTGGTGGAGGCCGGTCAGGACGGGCTCGACGAGGACACGGTGGCGGCGCTCACCATCGAACTCGCCAAGCTCGCCGACCGCATCGACGTCGCCTGCATCGCGCACAGCAGCGGCACGACCGACTGACGAGACGTCAGCCGGTCCGCTGGTCGAGCTCCCACAGCGCGTGCCAGAACGTCGACTCGTAGCTCTGCAGCAGCCGGCCGTACCGGTACACCGCGTCCTCGTCGACCCGCCCGGCGTCGAGCCCCGCCTGCACGGCGGCCTGGGCCTTCTGCTCCAGTTCCGGCGCGGGCTCGGCGAAGAGGTCGAAGAACCCGCACGCCTCGTCCGTGAAGCCGTAGTGGTGGCGCAGGGCCTGGGCGATCGCCGCGCAATAGCCGCCCCACGCCGAGAAGTTGGCGCTCAGCGCGAGCACCACGTCAGCCGGTGAGCCGTTCAGCGCCAGCCACACCACGTAGGCGGGATAGGCCTGGCAGTCCGCGAGTGGCTCGTAGGCCGCCGTCCGCGCCTCGTCCGACCCGCAGGCGGCGGCGTACGCCCCGAGCCGCTCCCGGGCCAGGCTCTCGCCCTCCGCGAGCAGCGTGAAGAAGGCCGCGCACTCGGGCTCCGCCGCCGACCGCTCGGCCAGATGGCGGAAGGCCCGCAGGTCCGCGGCGATCACATGGTGCTGCTCCAGTCCGAGGGCGGTGAGCGTGGAGCGCTGCGCGGCGCCCCGGGCGATCAGCGGCAGGAGCCGGTTGGCATGGGGGTCCGGAGCGAGTTTCCCGGTGGTGTCGTCCAGCAGTTCCCTGGCTGTCCGCGGCATCGCGACTCCTTGGATTCGGCTGTCTCGTCCTCGTTCGACCAGGTTGCCATGTTCTGTGGGGGTTCCCCGGTCTGGAGTAGTCCGACGCGATATCCCCGCGCCGCCGGGTGATCGTGGGTGGACCACCCTCCCTTTCCGCCCGGGGGACGAGAGGTTCCCCGGAAGGCGAAAGTAGGCGCGCTCCATGGCGACTCTGTGCAGACCCGCGGTCTCCGTTCCGGAACATGTGATCACGATGGAGGAGACGCTTGAGCTGGCGCGCTCCCGTCACCCGGACCACCCCCAACTGCCGTTGGCCCTCCGCCTGATCGAGAACACCGGCGTCCGCACCCGGCACATCGTGCAGCCCATCGAGGAGACGCTGAGGCATCCGGGCTTCGAGGAACGCAACAAGGTCTACGAGAACGAGGCGAAGGCCCGCGTCCCCGCGGTCGTGCAGCGGGCGCTGGACGACGCCGAGCTGCTCACCACCGACATCGACGTGATCCTCTACGTGTCGTGCACCGGGTTCATGATGCCCTCGCTGACGGCGTGGCTGATCAACGCGATGGACTTCGGCAGCGACACCCGGCAGATACCCATAGCCCAGTTGGGCTGCGCCGCGGGCGGCGCCGCGATCAACCGGGCCCATGACTTCTGCACGGCCTACCCCGAGGCCAACGCCCTCATCGTGGCCTGCGAGTTCTGCTCGCTGTGCTACCAGCCGACCGATCTCGGCGTCGGCTCGCTGCTGTGCAACGGCCTGTTCGGGGACGGCATCGCCGCCGCCGTCGTCCGCGGCAAGGGCGGCACCGGCATCAGCCTGGAGCGCAACGGCTCCTACCTGATCCCCAAGACCGAGGACTGGATCATGTACGACGTCCGGGCCACCGGATTCCACTTCCTGCTGGACAAGCGGGTGCCGACCACCATGGAACCCCTCGCGCCGGCCCTCCAGGCGCTCGCCAGGCAGCACGGCTGGAACGCCTCCGACCTGGACTTCTACATCATCCACGCCGGTGGCCCGCGGATCCTGGACGACCTCAGCAAGTTCCTTCAGGTCCCGCCGGAGGCCTTCCGGTTCAGCCGGGCCACGCTCACCGAGTACGGCAACATCGCGAGCGCCGTCGTCCTGGACGCGCTGCGCCGGCTGTTCGACGAGGGTGGCGCCGAGCACGCCGCGCGCGGACTGCTCGCCGGGTTCGGGCCCGGCATCACCGCGGAAATGGCCCTGGGCCGCTGGAACTGCGCAAGCGAAGAGACGGCATGACCGACGAGACCCTGACCGAGATCCTTCCCCCGGTCCGTGACTGGCCCGCCCTCGACCTGAGCGGTGTCGACTTCGACCCGGTGCTGTCCGAGCTGATGCGCGAGGGTCCGGTCACCCGGATCCGGCTGCCCAATGGCGAGGGCTGGGCCTGGCTGGTGACACGCCACGACGACGTCAGGTTCGTGGCCAACGACGCCCGCTTCAGCCGGGCGGCGGTCATGGAGCGGCAGGTCACCCGCCTCGCCCCGCACTTCATCCCGGCGGCCGGCGCGGTCGGCTTCGCCGATCCCCCGGACCACACGCGGCTGCGCCGCTCGGTGGCGGCGGCCTTCACGGCGCGCGGGGTGGAGCGGGTGCGCGAGAACGCCCGGCGGATGCTGGACGAACTGGTCGGCGAGCTGCTCCGGGAGGGCCCGCCCGCCGACCTGACAGCGGCGATCCTGAGCCCCTTCCCGATCGCCGTCATCTGTGAGCTGATGGGCGTCCCGGCCGCCGACCGACAGGCCATGCACAGATGGACCCAGCTGATCCTGTCCTCCACGCACGGCGCCGAAGTGAGCGAGCGGGCCAAGGACGAGATGGGCGCGTACTTCGCGAAGCTCGTCGGCGACCGGCACGGCAGCACCGGCGAGGACGTCACCTCGCTGCTCGGTGCGGCGGTGGGCCGCGGCGAGCTGACCGTCGAGGAGGCCGTCGGACTCGCCGTGCTCATCCAGATCGGCGGCGAGGCGGTCACCAACAACTGCGGGCAGATGTTCTACATCCTGCTCACCCGCCCCGACCTGTGCGCCGAGTTGCGCGCGGATCCGGCCCTGCGCCCGCAGGCGATCGACGAGCTGCTGCGCTACATCCCGCACCGCAGCGCCGTCGGGCTCTCACGGATCGCCACCGAGGACGTGGACGTCAGGGGCGTGCGGATCCGCAAGGGCGACGCCGTGTACGTCTCGTACCTGGCCGCCAACCGTGACCCGGACGTCTTCCCCGACCCCGACACCATCGACTTCTCGCGTGGCCCGAACCCCCATGTGTCGTTCGGCTTCGGGCCGCACTACTGCGTGGGCGGGATGCTGGCCCGGCTGGAGTCGGAGCTGATGGTCGACGCGCTGCTCGACCGGGTGCCCGGGCTGCGGCTCGCGGTACCGCCCGGCCAAGTGCCCTTCAAGAAGGGTGCGTTGATCCGGGGGCCCGAGGCCCTGCCCGTGACATGGTGAGCGGCCGATGACAGCGCCGGAAGGGCTGCTGGTGCCGCCGGGCCACGGCCGCACGGTCCGGACGGCAGCCCAGCACGTCACGTTCAAGGTGACCGGCACGCACTCGCGCAGCGCGTCCAGCTTCGAGGTGGTCGTGCCGCCCGGCTTCGACGTCGGCGCCCATGTGCACACCCGCAGCGAGGAGTTGTTCTACGTCCTCGAAGGCGAGCTGGACGTGCTCGCCTTCGAGCCGCGGGTGCGCACCCTCGACAGCTGGCGTCGCTGGGAGTCCTCGTCGGGCAACCGCGTGGTGCGGGCGACCCCCGGAACGGTCATCGTGGTGCCGCCGGGGTGCCCGCACGCCTTCGCCAACCCCACCGACGTACCGGCGAAGATGTTCTTCCAGGCGTCACCGCCGCCCGACCACGAGCACTACTTCGAGGAGCTGCTCGACATCCTGTCGGCCGGCGGCCCGCCCGATCACGCGGCGATCGAGGAGCTGCGCTCGCGCTACGACATCGAGCAGCTGACGCCGCTGCGCCATCGCTAGCGGATCGGCATGCCCGCCAGCGTCCGGGCGATCACCAGGCGCTGGATCTCGCTGGTGCCTTCGAAGATGGTGTAGATCGCCGCGTCCCTGTGCATGCGCTCGACCGGGTACTCGCGGGTGTAGCCGTTGCCGCCGAGGATCTGGATCGCCTGGGCGGTGACCTTCTTGGCGGTCTCGCTGGCGAAGAGCTTCGACATGGAGCCCTCGGCCGCGGTGAACGGCTTGCCGTTGATCGCCATCCAGGAGGCGCGCCACACCAGGAGGCGGGCCGCGTCGATCGACGTCCTCATGTCGGCGAGCTGGAAGGCGACGCCCTGGTTGTCGATGATCGGGCGCCCGAACTGCTCACGCGTCTTCGCGTACTCCAGGGCCTCCTCGTACGCCGCCCGGGCCGTGCCGACCGCCATGGCGCCGACGGCGGGGCGGGACGCCTCGAAGGTGGCCATCGCGGCGTTCTTCACGCGCTCGCCGCCGCCCGCCTTGGCCCTCTCCCGGGCACGGGCGAGCCGGGCGTCCAGCTTCTCCTTGCCGCCGAGGAGGCAGGAGCCGGGGATGCGGACGTTCTCCAGGACGACCTCGGCGGTGTGCGAGGCGCGGATGCCGTGCTTCTTGAACTTCTGCCCCTGGGACAGACCCGGCGTGTTCGGCGGGACGATGAAGGAGGCGTGGCCCTTGGAACCCAGCTCCGCGTCCACGACCGCGACGACGACGTGCACGTTGGCGATGCCGCCGTTGGTCGCCCAGGTCTTGGTGCCGTTGAGCACCCACTCGTCCTTGGCCTCGTCGTAGACCGCGCGGGTGCGCATGGAAGCCACGTCGGAGCCGGCGTCGGGCTCGGAGGAGCAGAAGGCGGCGACCTTGACATCGTTGGCATCGCCGTACATCTGGGGGATCCAGGTGCCGATCTGCTCCTCGGTGCCGTTGGCGAGGACGCCCACGGCGGCGAGGCCGGTGCCGACGATGGAGAGGGCGATGCCCGCGTCACCCCAGAAGAGCTCCTCCATGGCCATGGGTATGCCGAGGCCCGTGGGGTCGAAGTACTGCTGGGCGTAGAAGTCCAGGGAGTAGATGCCGACCTTCGCGGCCTCCTGGATGACCGGCCACGGCGTCTCTTCACGCTCGTCCCATTCGGCGGCCGCGGGGCGGATCACATCGGCGGCGAAGCCGTGCAGCCAGTCCCGGACCTCCTTCTGTTCGTCGTTGAGCTCCATGGTGAACTCGGCCATGTCCCCTCCAGCGCTGCGTTCGCCTGTTACTTGCGGTAACTGGAGTCTGTTACTCGCCGGTAGTAAAAGTCAACTCCTGCGTCTCACTCGGTAGCCCGTTCGATACGAACGGGGCCCCAAGTGCTAGTTTGCGCAGGCGTCACCGAATCAGCACGGGTGGGGAGAGATCATGGACACCACACAGCGGACCGACCAGCAGAGGTCCGCCGACCGCCGCCGGCGTGAACTGCTGGAGGCCGCCGACCGCGTGGTGCTCCGCGACGGCCCCCAGGCCTCGATGAACGCCATCGCAGCCGAGGCGGGCATCACCAAGCCGATCCTCTACCGGCACTTCGGTGACAAGGGCGGACTCTACGCCGCTCTCGCCACGCGGCACACCGACGCCCTCCTCGGAGCGCTGCGGGCCGCACTGGACGCCCCGGCCGAACGCAGGGAGCGGGTCGAGGCGACGCTCGACACCTACCTGGCGGCCATCGAGGCCCGCCCGCAGGTGTACCGCTTCCTGATGCATCCGGCGGAGGGCGGCCAGCCCGGCGACCCCGGCTTCGACGTCGGCAAGCACTCCGCTCCCCTGCTGCGCCGCATGGGCGAGGAACTCGCCGAGGTCATCGAGGAGCGCGTCGACCTCGGCCCCGGCAGCCAGCAGCTCGCCCGGGTCTGGGGTCACGGCATCGTCGGCATGATGCACGCAGCCGGCGACTGGTGGCTCGGCGAACGGCCTTGCACGCGGGCCGAGTTGGTGCGCAGCCTGGCGGACCTGCTGTGGGGACGGCTCGCCGCGGCGGGGGACAAGGTCGGCGGGCCCGGGTTCTGAGGCGCCCCCGAAGGGGCGCGGGGAACGGCGCGACCAGCCACAATCAACCCGCACCCGCCAGGCGACTCACCGCCCCCACGGCGCCCGCGCGGCCTTCCGGAGAACACGCCTCTTGCGCCACCCCGAGAGGCGATCCACGTAAACGCCCCCGGCGAGATGATCGCACTCGTGCTGAAGACACCGGGCGAACCACCCCGTGCCGTGCACGGTCACCGGCTCGCCCGTCGCCGTGAACCCCTCGACGACCGCGTGGTCGTACCGTTCCGTCCCCGCCTCCAGCCCCGGCAGGGACAGACACCCCTCGGGACCGCGCAGGACCACACCGTCCGCCTCGACAAGGCGTGGGTTCACCACATGCCCTACGTGGCGGACGTCCTCGTCGTCCGGGCAGTCGTACACGAAGACCCGCAGCGGCACGCCGACTTGGTTCGCGGCGAGGCCGACGCCCTCGGCGGCGTACATCGTGGCGAACATGTCCTCGACGAGGCGGGCGAGTTCGGGACCGAAGTCGGTGACTTCCGCGCACTCCGTGTGCAGCGCGGGGTCGCCGAGCAGGGTCAGGGGCCGGACGCGCCCTCGGGCGCCCGGGATGGAGCTGTGTCGCATGGCGGCAAGGGTACGGTCCTCAATGACGCGCGACGAGCGCGCGGGCACCGTGGAGGTGCCGCGATTCGGGCACGTGAGTGGATCTCGATAGGCTGAGGCCCACACGGTGCCGGGGGCAGGGGCGCGGCGCGTACGCAAGGAGGATCGAGAACGATGTCAGGCAACTCGGACCCGCTGACGCCGCGGGCCAAGCTGGCCGTGACGGCGGGCAAGGCGGCAGCGGCCGTCTCGCGCGCCGCCGGACGCGGCAGCGGATCGGTGATCGGCGGCCGGGTGGCACTCAAGCTCGACCCCGACCTGCTGGCCAGGCTCGCCACACACCTGGACGTGATCCTGGTGTCGGCGACCAACGGCAAGACCACGACGACCCGGCTCATCGCGGAGGCACTGCGCGCCGCCGGACCGGTCGTGTCGAACGCGCTGGGCGCCAACATGCCCGCCGGTATCACCTCGGCACTGGCCGGCGGCTCGGACGCAAGGTTCGCGGTCATCGAGGTCGACGAGAAGTACCTCTCCGGTGTCGCGCGCGCCCCCGACCCCAAGTGCATCGCGCTGCTCAACCTCTCCCGCGACCAGCTCGACCGGGCCGCCGAGACGCGGATGATGGCCGAGCACTGGCGCGAGGGGCTGGCCGGTTCCAAGGCCGTCGTGGTCGCCAACGCCGACGACCCGCTGGTCGTGTGGGCCGCGTCCTCCTCGCCCAACGTCATGTGGGTGGCCGCCGGACAGATGTGGAAGGACGACGCCTGGTCCTGCCCGTCCTGCGGTGGTGTGATGCAGCGCCCCGGCGACGACTGGTTCTGCGGCGACTGCGGTTTCCGCCGCCCGACGCCCACCTGGGCCCTGTCCGGTGACCACGTCCTGGACCCGCACGGCTCCGCCTGGCCGATCCACCTGCAGCTGCCGGGACGCGCCAACAAGGCGAACGCGGCGTCGTCGGCCGCCGTCGCCGCCGTCTTCGGCGTACCGCCGCAGGTCGCCCTGGAGCGCATGTACCAGGTGCAGGCCGTGGCCGGACGCTACGACGTGGTGCAGTTCATGCAGCGCGACCTGCGTCTGCTGCTCGCGAAGAACCCGGCCGGCTGGCTGGAGACGTTCTCGCTGATCGACCCGCCGCCGACCCCGGTCATCCTGTCGGTGAACGCGCGCGGTGCGGACGGCACCGACACCTCCTGGCTGTGGGACGTCGACTACACCCGGCTCACCGGGCATCCGATCTTCGTCCTCGGCGACCGCAAGCTCGACCTCGCCGTGCGCCTGGAGGTCGCGAACCAGCACTTCCAGGTCTGCGAGAACCTCGAACAGGCCGTGCAGATGGCACCGCCGGGACGCATCGAGGTCATCGCCAACTACACCGCTTTCCAGGACCTGAGGCGTCGTGTCGGCAACTGATCCGCGCAATCCAGTGAGGACGAAGAGAATGAGCGACAACAGCCTGCGCCTGGTGTGGATCTACCCGGACCTGCTGAGCACCTACGGCGACCAGGGCAACGCCCTCGTGGTCGAGCGCCGGGCCCGCCAGCGCGGTCTCGACGTGGCCCGTCTCGACGTGCGCAGCGACCAGCCGATCCCCACCTCCGGCGACATCTACCTGATCGGCGGCGGTGAGGACCGGCCGCAGCGGCTCGCGGCCGAGCGGCTGCGCCGCGACGGCGGTCTGCACCGCGCGGTCGGCAACGGAGCGATCGTCTTCTCGGTCTGCGCCGGGTACCAGATCCTCGGCCACGAGTTCATCAACGACCTCGGGCAGCGCGAGCCGGGCCTCGGCCTGCTCGACGTGGTCTCCGTGCGCGGCGAGGGCGAGCGCTGCGTCGGCGACGTACTGGGCGACATCGACCCGCGCCTGGGCCTGCCTCCGCTGACGGGCTTCGAGAACCACCAGGGCGTCACGCACCTCGGCCCCACCGCGCGTCCCTTCGCCAAGGTGAAGCTGGGCAACGGCAACGGCACGGGGGACGGCACGGAGGGCGCGTACAACGACACCGTCTTCGGTACGTACATGCACGGTCCCGTACTCGCCCGCAATCCGCTGATCGCGGACCTGCTGCTGAAGCTGGCGCTCGACGTGAACGCGCTGCCGCCGATCGACGACCGCTGGTACGAGGCGCTGCGCAACGAGCGCATCGCGGCGGCGACGCAGCCCGCGTAGGGGGTCGCAGCGCTGCGCGGGGCGGGCCGGTCCGGGTCTCCACGAGGCGCGCTCGAGGGATACCTCAAGCGCGCCCGAGGCGCTTGCGGCACGGTGGTCACCGGGCCCGCTTGACGGACTCTCCGCTCACTTGTGCGGCCGAGTCCACCAGGCGGACGCCTGCTACGGCACCACCCCATCCCGCCGGTAGGGTGACCGGGATTCAGCCGGACAGCGTGGTCCGGTCCCCGGCCCACGTTGAGAAGGTATTTCGGGCTATGCGTATTGGTGTCCTCACCTCAGGCGGCGACTGCCCCGGTCTGAACGCCGTCATCCGGTCCGTCGTACACCGCGCCGTCGTCGATCACGGTGACGAGGTCATCGGCTTCCGTGACGGCTGGAAGGGCCTTCTGGAGTGCGACTACCTCAAGCTCGACCTCGACGCGGTGAGCGGCATCCTGGCTCGCGGCGGCACCATCCTCGGCTCCTCCCGGGTCCGGCCCGAACATCTGCGGGACGGCGTGGAGCGGGCCAAGGGCCATCTTGAGGAACTCGGTCTGGACGCGGTCATCCCGATCGGCGGCGAAGGCACGCTGAAGGCGGCCCGGCTGCTGTCCGACGGCGGTCTGCCGATCGTCGGCGTGCCCAAGACCATCGACAACGACATCGCGGTCACGGATGTGACGTTCGGCTTCGACACGGCCGTCGGCGTCGCGACCGAGGCCCTGGACCGGCTGAAGACGACGGCCGAGTCCCACCAGCGCGTGCTGATCGTGGAGGTCATGGGCCGCCACACCGGCTGGATCGCGCTGCACTCCGGCATGGCGGCCGGCGCGCACGCCATCGTCGTACCGGAACGCCCCTTCGACATCGAGGAGCTGGCCGCCAAGGTCGGCGAGCGCTTCGCGGCGGGCAAGCGGTTCGCCATCGTCGTGGCCGCCGAGGGCGCCAAGCCCCGCGCGGGCACGATGGAGTTCGACGAGGGCGGCAAGGACGTCTACGGCCACGAGCGGTTCGCGGGCATCGCCCGCCAGCTCTCCCTGGAGCTGGAGCACCGCCTCGGCAAGGAGGCCCGCCCGGTCATCCTCGGGCACGTCCAGCGCGGTGGCACCCCCACCGCGTACGACCGCGTCCTCGCCACCCGCTTCGGCTGGCACGCCGTGGAGGCCGTGCACCGCGGCGAGTTCGGCCACATGACCGCGCTGCGCGGCACCGACATCGTGATGGTCCCGCTCGCCGAGGCCGTCGAGACGCTGAAGACGGTCCCCGAGGACCGGTACGCCGAGGCGGAGTGCGTGCTGTAGGACCGATACGAGTGAAGCCGCCCCCGGTCGCAGCAGCGGCCGGGGGCGGTTCTACTCTGGTGCGGACAGACAGCGCACAACCAGTACGAATCAGGAGCCGGCGGATGGATCACGGCGAGCACGGCATGACCATGGATCTGCCGCCGTTCACGCTGGGGCGGGGGCTCGAGTGGTCCGCGGACCCGTTCTTCCTCGTCGCCTGCCTGGTGGGCCTCGGCCTGTACGGCTACGGAGTGGTCCGGCTCGCACGACGCGGCGACAAGTGGTCCGTGGGCCGGACGGCGTCCTTCGTCGTCGGCGTACTGACCGTGATGCTCGTCATGTGCACCAGACTCAACGACTACGGCATGGTCATGTTCAGCGTGCACATGGTGCAGCACATGGTGATCAGCATGCTGTCGCCGATCCTGATCCTGCTCGGGGCACCGATCACGCTGGCGCTGCGCGCCCTGCCGGTCTCCGCGACACGAGGCAAGAAGGGCCCCCGGGAACTACTGCTGCTGTTCCTGCACAGCCGCTACATGCGGATCATCACGCATCCCGCGTTCACGATCCCGCTGTTCATCGCGAGCCTCTACGCGCTCTACTTCTCGCCGATCTTCGACTTCCTGATGGGCTCGAAGGCCGGGCACATCGCGATGATGTGCCACTTCCTCGCCGTCGGCCTGGTCTTCTTCTGGCCGATCATGGGCGTCGACCCCGGTCCGAACCGGCCCGGCTACCTGATGCGGATGCTGGAGCTGTTCGCCGGCATGCCCTTCCACGCGTTCTTCGGCATCGCGTTGATGATGGCGTCCCAGCCGATGGTCGAGACGTACAAGAACCCGCCCGCCTCGCTCGCCATCGACGCGCTCTCCGACCAGACCGCGGCGGGCGGCATCGCCTGGGCCTTCAGTGAGATCCCGTCCGTCCTCGTGCTCCTCGCACTGTTGTTCCAGTGGTACGGCTCCGAGCAGCGGCAGGCCCGCCGCAAGGACCGGGCGGCGGATCGCGACGGGGATCAGGAGCTGGCGGAGTACAACGCCTATCTGGCCTCACTGAACGCACGCGGGAACTGAGGAAACTCCCCTCCCTTTCACCTCCTGCAATACATACTTCCCCTCTTCCCCAAAAGCGCTCATCGGCTTCATCGACAATACGGTAACCGCCCTTGACGGTAAGGCGTTTCCGCTCAGTAGCATGAAGCACAAAGCCCCGCCTCGGATCCGACTCCTTTGATCCGACTCGATCTACGGGGATCACGGGGGAACCGCAGGGGGAGCGGTCATGACATTGCGCTCAGGAATGCAAAGGGCTGGGATATCCATAGCCCGCAGGACCGCTCTGCTGGCGATTTTCGCGCTGGTGATCGCCGGTATCAACGGCTGCACATCCGATCAGATGTTCGCCGTACGAGCTGTCGCGGCCAACGTTCCGTCGCTCTCGCCCTTCTTCGACGAGAGCAAGGGTCTCGGCAAGGACGTGACCGATCTGCAGGCCGACCAGACACCCGGCGGCGTGCAGGCGAGCAACAGGCCGGGCCTGTACGGCGGCTCGGAGGAGCAGCCGACCGACGGATCGTCCGACGACGGCAACGGGCAGGGCAACGGAGAGGACGACGGCTCGACGGGTGTGTTCGGCGGGTCCACGAAGCCCGGCACGTGCCTCGTGACGAAGCTCAGGAAATTCCTCACCGACCCCGGAAACTCAGCGAAAGCACGGGAATGGGCGAAGGTCCTGGATATACGTCAGGACCAGATCGGTAAATACATCGACAAGCTCACACCCGTGGTTCTGCGCCACGACACACTCGTGAAGAATCACGACTTCAAGGACGGAAAATCCGTCTCCTACGACTCCTTGCTCCAGGCGGGAATCGCGATTCTGGTCGACCAGCAGGGACTTCCCGCCGTGAAGTGCTCCTGCGGTAATCCTCTGCGTCCGTTCACACACAGCGCCGACAAGATCTCCGTGGACTTCGAGCACGGCAACAAGAAGTGGGCGAGCTACAAGCCGCACGACGCGATGGTCGTCCAGGCACCGCCGGGGGACGCCAAGGTCGACCGGCTTCAGCTCATCGACGTCCAGAACCCCGACACGGTGATCGCCCGCGACGCGGGCATGGACACCGAGGACGAGACCTTCCAGAAGGACGCCCCGCGGACCGTGCCGGCCGTGACGCAGCAGCGGTACGCCGACGCCGCCAACGCTCTGGCCGCGGAGGGGCTGACCCCGGCGTACCAAGGTGAGCAGCCCGCCGACGACGCGATCGTCACGGGCAGCAACCCGCCCGAGGGCACTGACCGGACCTGGGGGGAGTCGGTGACGCTGCTCGTGGCGTCCCAGTCCCCAACACCGACGGAGTCGACGACCGGCCCCACGACTGCCGGGCCCACAAGCCCGACGACCAGCCCGACAACGGTTGACCCCACAAACCCGACAACCAGCCCGACAACGGTTGACCCCACAAACCCGACAACCAGCCCGACAACGGATGACCCCACAAACCCGACAACCAGCCCGACGACAGGCGGGTCGTCGTCCACGGGCGGCTCCGACGACGGCGGCACCGGCGGGCTGCCGACAGACAACATCTCAGCGAGCGCGAGCGAAACGACCTCCCCCGATCCGACCCTCAGCGAATCGCCGACGTCGAGCGAGGTCGTTTCAGCCGAACCCGGCATCAGCGACACCGCGCCGGGCGAGCCCACCTCGGGTGAGTCCTCCGTGAGCACGGCCTGACCGTACCGATTCCACGCAGAACCCGGGAGCACACCGGATGGCACCAGGATCACCGCAGTCGGGAGTGGGCCGGATCATCGCCGGCCGGTACCTGCTGCTCGACCGGATCGGCTCCGGCGGGATGGGCCATGTCTGGCTCGCCCACGACCAGCGTCTCGACTGCGACGTGGCGCTGAAGGAGATCAGGTTCCGCAACCCCGCGGAGGGGCCGGAGGAGCACGAGGGCCGGATCGCCCGTGCCCGGGCCGAGGCCCGGCACGCGGCGGTGCTGCGCAGTCACCCGCACGTGGTGACCGTCCACGACGTCCTGGAGGACGAGGGACTGCCGTGGATCGTGATGGAGTACGTGGCGGGCGCGGAGGATCTGCGCGCCGCGCTCCCCCGCCGCGGGCCGCTGGCTCCGTACGAGTGCGCCCGGATCGGTCTGGCGGTCCTGGACGCCCTGACCGCAGGCCATGAGCACGGCATCATGCACCGGGACGTCAAGCCCGCGAACATCCTGCTGGCGCCGGACCGTACGGGCACCCCGGGGGCCCGGATCCTGCTCACCGACTACGGCATCTCCGTCCAGCCGGACTCCCTGGAGACGCGGTGGACACGCACGTCCGCCCTGGTGGGAACGCCCGGCTATCTCGCCCCGGAGCGGGCGACGGGCGGCCCGCCGACCGCCGCGGCCGATCTGTTCTCGCTGGGCTGCACCCTCTACTACCTCGTGGAGGGTGTCGGCCCCTTCGACCGTGAGACGGACCTCGCCGCCATCACCGCGGTGGTGCTGGAGGACCCGCGGCCGGCGCAGCGGGCCGGCGCCCTGGGGCCGCTGGTCGAGGCGCTCCTGGTCAAGGACCCCGCCCATCGGCTCTCCGCCGAGGACGCGGCGGCGGCCCTGGCCCGGATCATCACGCCGGAGCTCCGCCCGCCGACCCCCTTCGACACGGGCTCGCAGCCGCCCTGGGCCGGGCTCGCCACCTCCGACGGCTCCCGGGGTCAGGGCGGAGCGACCCCGGCCCCGTACACCCCGACCGCCCTCGACTCCAGCGGTCGCGTGTTCTACGACCCGTCGGCCCAGGACATCGGCGCAGCGGCGCCGTACACCCCGACGGCCCTCGGTTCGGACACGCCCGCCGCATGGACCCCGACTCCCCCGGGCTTCGGTCCGCCCCTGGGATACGGGACACCACCGCCCGGCACCCCGTGGCCGGGACCCTCGGGCCGACGCCGCCGCAAGCGCCCACGTCTCCTGCTCACCCTCTCCTCGGCACTCCTCGCGCTGGGCCTGGCCGGCGGAGGTTACTGGTACGCGATGGGGCACCAGGTCGTGCTGCCGTACGGGCACGCGGTCGGCCTCGCCGAACCGCTCAAGGTGCGCGACTGCGTCTCCTCACCCGACGACACGCCCGAGCACGTGACCAGCAGCTCGCACCTGGAGGTGGATACCGGCTGCAAGCAGAACATCGGGCAGGTAATGGCGCTGTACAAGGCTCCCTCGGTCGAACTGGCCCGGTCCCAGGGTCCGGCCCGTTGCGAGGGGCTGACGCGTGGCACCGCGGGCAAGCTCGGTGGAAACGTGCGCAGTCTCGCCGTCGTCCCGACCGGGCCGGGCTTCAAGGCCACCGGCGGCGAGGTCGCATGTCTGCTGGTCGGGAAGGCGAACCACGTGTTCGGGCCGCTGGACGGCTTCCGTGCGTACGGGATGGTCTTCAACAGCGCGGCCCAGATCCAGAAGGGCGACTGCGTCAACCCGGTGGACGGGGATGCGCGCACGCACCGGGGCTACAAGCTGGTCTCCTGCGACAAGCCCCACCAGGATCAGGTGGTCGACTTCACCTACCTCGACGGCCCCGTCTCCGGCGACGGCAACGCCCAGGATGCGGCGGACGCCCAGTGCGCGAAGGACGTCCCGTCCGGGCCCCATGGTCTGTTGAGCAAGAACGTGTGGGCCGACGGGTACTACCTGGTCGTCTGTGCCGCCCCCGGTGGATGATCCGCCCACCCCTGGCGAACGCGGCCCCGCCGGGCGAAAATGGCCCCAAGGCCATGGCCCGCGTCGCGGACCCGCCTGGAGGAGGGTTTCGCGATGCCCGGTTCCACGCCCGGATCGACGAAGACGATGGGGGTGCTCACCGTCAGCGCCCTGGTAGCGGTGACCGCCTACACGGTGGCGCTCGGCAGCAACGGCTGGCTGTGGTTCGGCTGGGTCGTGCTCGGTCTGATCACACTCGGGATGGTGGCGTCACGCAGCACATGATGCAGTGACGTTCACTCACGCTCCCTCGGCAGGCGCGCCGCCGAGTGCACGCCCGGCTGGTACTTCGGCAGCCGCGCCGTGATCTTCATGCCCGCGCCGAGCGCGGTCTCGATGACGAGGCCGTAGTCGTCGCCGTACACCTGGCGCAGCCGGTCGTCGACGTTCGACAGTCCGATGCCGTCCGAGACGCCGACCTCCCCGGCCAGGATGCGGCGCAGCCGGTCGGGGTCCATGCCGGTGCCGTTGTCCTCGATGACGACCAGGGCCTCGGCTCCGGTGTCCTGCGCGGTGATGCTGATGTGGCTCTTGTCCGTCTTGCCTTCGAGGCCGTGCTTCACGGCGTTCTCCACCAGCGGCTGGAGGCAGAGGAAGGGCAGGGCCACCGGCAGCACCTCGGGGGCGATCTGCAGGGTGACCGAGAGGCGGTCGCCGAAGCGGGCGCGGACGAGGGCCAAGTAGTGGTCGATGGCGTGGAGTTCGTCGGCGAGGGTGGTGAAGTCGCCGTGCCGGCGGAACGAGTAGCGGGTGAAGTCGGCGAATTCGAGGAGCAGTTCGCGGGCGCGCTCGGGGTCGGTGCGGACGAACGAGGCGATCACGGCGAGCGAGTTGAAGATGAAGTGCGGGGATATCTGGGCGCGCAGGGCCCTGATCTCGGCCTCGATCAGGCGGGTGCGGGACTGGTCGAGGTCGGCCAGTTCCAGTTGGACGCTCACCCAGCGGGCCACCTCGCCCGCGGCCCGGACCAGGACCGCCGACTCGCGGGGCGCGCAGGCGACGAGCGCTCCGTGCACCCGGTCGTCGACGGTGAGGGGGGCGACGACGGCCCAGCGCAGCGGGCAGTCGGGGGCGTCGCAGCTGAGCCGGAAGGCCTCGCCGCGGCCGGTCTCCAGCGGGCCGGCGAGCCGCTCCATGATCTCGGTGCGGTGGTGCTCGCCCACCCCGTCCCAGACGAGGACGGTCTCCTGGTCGGTGAGGCAGAGCGCGTCCGTGCCGAGCAGGGTGCGCAGCCGCCGGGCTGACCTGCCGGCCGTTTCGCCGGTGAGGCCCGCGCGCAGCGGGGGCGCGGCGAGGGAGGCGGTGTGCAGGGTCTGGAAGGTGGCGTGTTCGACGGGGGTGCCGAGGCCGCCGAGGCTTTCGGGGCGCGCGGTACGCCGGCCCAGCCAGAATCCGGCCGCGAGCAATGGGAGTACGGCCACGCAGAGGCCCGCCAGGAATCCGCTCATGCCTGGGCCTCCCGCTCCTTCGCGTGCACGGCGGCGCGCCTCTGGCCGTCCGTCAGTTCCTCCGGCAGGTGGAACCGGGCGAGGATCGCCGCGGTGCCGGCCGGTACCCGGCCCGCCGTGGCGAGCGACACCAGCGTCATCGTGACGAACCCGAGCGGCACCGACCACAGCGCGGGCCAGGCGAGCAGCGCGTGCAGGGCACCCGAGCCGGGGTAGCCCGCCATGGTCGCGCCGACCGCGACCAGCGCGGAGCCGCCGCCGATCAGCATCCCGGCGGCCGCGCCCGGCGGAGTCAGTCGCCTCCACCAGATGCCGAGGACGAGCAGCGGGCAGAAGGACGAGGCGGAGACGGCGAAGGCGAGCCCCACGGCGTCGGCGACCGGCAGCCCGCCCACCAGCACGCTCGCCATGAGCGGGACGGCCATGGCGAGCACCGTGCCCAGCCTGAAGTGCCGTACGCCGCGGGAGGGCAGCACGTCCTGGGTGAGGACGCCTGCCACCGCCATGGTCAGTCCGGACGCGGTCGACAGGAACGCGGCGAAGGCCCCGCCCGCCACCAGCGCGCCGAGCAGGTCCGCGCCGACTCCCCCGATCAGACGGTCGGGCAGGAGCAGGACGGCGGCGTCCGCGTTGCCGGTGAGGGCGAGTTCGGGGGCGTAGAGCCTGCCGAGGGCGCCGTAGACGGGCGGGAGGAGGTAGAAGGCGCCGATCAGGCCGAGTACGGCGACCGTGGTGCGGCGGGCGGCGACGCCGTGCGGGCTGGTGTAGAAGCGGACGACCACATGGGGCAGGCCCATGGTGCCGAGGAAGGTGGCGAGGATCAGGCCGTAGGTGGCGTACAGCGGGCGTTCCTGCCGTCCCGCGGCGAGCGAGGTCGACATGCCGCCGTTGGTGCCGCGGTCGGCGGCGGGGACGGGGGTGCCCCGGGCGAAGGTCAGTTGGGTGCCGTGGGTGATGTGGTGGACGCCGGCGGGCAGGCGGACGCGTTCGCCGTCGTGGCGGCGGTGGTCGATGGTGCCGGTCACCGTGATGTCGAGGGGGCGACTCAGCTTGAGGTCGAGGCTGTCGTCGACCTTGACGACGCGTTGTTCGCGGAAGGTCGTCGGTTCGTCGAAGGCGGGGCGGGGTGCTCCGTGGGCCTGCCAGGCGAGGACGAGGAAGAGTGCGGGGACCAGCAGGGCTGTCAGTTTGAGCCAGTACTGGAAGGCCTGGACGAAGGTGATGCTGCGCATGCCGCCGGCGGCGACGGTCGCGACCACGACGACCGCGACGAGGACCCCGCCGAACCAGTCGGGCGCGTCGGTCAGCACCGCCAACGTAAGCCCCGCGCCCTGGAGTTGAGGCAGCAGGTACAGCCAGCCGACCCCGACGACGAAGGCACCGGCGAGGCGGCGCACCGCCTGCGAGCCGAGCCGTGCCTCGGCGAAGTCGGGCAGCGTGTACGCGCCGGAGCGGCGCAGCGGGGCGGCGACGAACAGCAGCAGGACGAGATAGCCGGCCGTGTAGCCGACGGGGTACCAGAGCATGTCGGGGCCCTGGACGAGCACGAGGCCGGCGATGCCGAGGAAGGATGCGGCGGAGAGGTACTCCCCGCTGATCGCGGCCGCGTTGAGGCGGGGGCCGACGGTGCGCGAGGCGACGTAGAAGTCGGAGGTGGTCCGGGAGATGCGCAGGCCGAACGCGCCGACCAGGACGGTCGCCACGACCACGAGGGCGACCGCGGGGACGGCGTAGTTCTCGTTCACCCGGCTCAGCGGTCCTGGTCCTCGACGAGTCGGACGAAGTCCCGTTCGTTGCGTTCGGCGCGGCGCACGAACCAGCGGGCGAGCAGTACCAGCGGCGCGTACAGGCCGAAGCCGAGCACGGCCCACTCCAGGCTCGCACTGTCGGGCATCGCGGCGAACACCAGGGGCAGCGGTCCCACGAGCAGCACCAGCACCGCGAACACCACAAGCGCCACCCGGAGTTGACTGTGCATCAGGGAGCGGACGTAGGTGTGGCCGAGGGTGGTCTGTTCGTCGATCTCGGTGCGGGGGCGGTAGTAGCCGGACGTCCGGCGGGTGCGGCGGGGCACTCCGGTGACGACGACGCGGCGTTCGACGGGATCGTGCGGCATGTCGGCCCTCTCCTCAGTTCGCGGTCCGGCGCATCAGCAGGTCCCGCAGTTCGCGGGCGTGCCGGCGGCTGACCTGGAGTTCGACCGTGTCGACGAGGACGCTCACCGTGCCCGCGTCCAGGCGGAGTTCGTCCACGTGGCGCAGGGCGACGAGGTGGCGCCGGTGGATGCGGACGAAGCCGCGCGAGCGCCAGCGCTCTTCGAGGGTGGACAGCGGGATACGGACGAGGTGACTGCCCTGGGCGGTGTGCAGCCGGGCGTAGTCGCCGTGCGCCTCGGCGTGGGTGATGTCCTCGACGGCCACGAAACGGGTGACGCCGCCGAGTTCGACGGATATGTGGTCGGGGTCGGGTTCGTGCACGGGTATCGGTGGGGCGGCGTCCATCAGCTGGGCGACCCGGCGGACGGCTTCGGCGAGGCGTTCGCGGCGGACGGGCTTGAGGACGTAGTCGACGGCCTTGAGATCGAAGGCCTGGACGGCGAAGCCCTCGTGGGCGGTGACGAACACGACGAGGGGCGGTTTGGCGAACCCGGTGAGCAGCCGGGCGAGGTCGAGTCCGTCGAGCCCCGGCATGTGGATGTCGAGGAAGACCACGTCGATCGCCTCGGGCCCGTCGGGGCCGGACTCCAGTGCCCGGTTGATGCGGCGCAGCGCCTCGGTCGCGTCGCTCGCGCCCTCGGCGATGCCGACCCGGGGATCGGCGTTCAGCAGGTACAGGAGTTCCTCCAGGGAGGGTTGTTCGTCGTCGACGGCGAGCGCGCGCAGCATGAACGTGGAGTGTAACGACCTGGGGTGCAATAGGGAGCGGCGTCGCGGCGTCCGGCACGGCCGCTCGCGGCGTTGCCGAAACGCCCTAGTAGCTCCGCTACGAGGACCTTCCGGCGCCTTGCGATCGACCGCACCGGACGCCGCTCCTTGACCCACTCCCTATTGCACCCCAGGTCGAGGAATTCGGGCGCCTGGACATGTGCGGGGCGTGGACGTCGTCGCTGGATACAGTGCCGCCATGAGCAGCAAGCCCGCGATGTTCGACGAGCTCGACCGCAAGATCATCACGGCCCTGATGGCCAATGCCAGGACGAGCTTCTCCGAGATCGGCGCGGCGATCGGCCTGTCGGCGACCGCGGTCAAGCGCCGGGTGGACCGGCTGCGCGAGACCGGCGTGATCACCGGGTTCACGGCCACCGTGAAGCCCGCGGCGCTCGGCTGGCGCACCGAGGCGTACGTGGAGGTGTACTGCGAGGGCGCGGCCCCGCCCCGGCGGCTCGCGGAGGTGGTCCGCAACCATCCGGAGATCACCGCGGCGATGACCGTGACCGGCGGTGCGGACGCGCTGCTCCATGTGCGCGCCACGGATGTGGGGCATTTCGAGGAGGTGCTCGAACGGATCCGTACCGAGCCGTTCATCCGGAAGACGATCAGCTACATGGTGCTGTCCCATCTGCTGCCGGAGGCTCCGGAGGCGGGCGCGACCCGGCCGGCCCCGGACGACGCAGGAAACGTGCGCTGACACGACAGGCCACGCAGCAATACTGCGTATGCGCGCAGCTTTCTTCACTTGTCGCCGGTATCTCCCGTTTCCTACCTTGGAGGCACCCCCCGTCGACACCGCAGGAAGCGGAGGAACCTCTCTGTGCCCGACAGCCGTGTGCCGCGCCCCCGGCGCTTCCTTGTCTGCGAACCCAGACACTTCGCCGTGCAGTACGCGATCAATCCCTGGATGCATCCCGACACGACGGTCGACGTCGATCTGGCCCACGACCAGTGGCAGGCCCTGATCGGCGCCTATCGCGCCCATGGCCACACCGTCGACGCCGTGGAGCCGGTCCCCGACCTCCCGGACATGGTGTTCGCGGCGAACTCCGCACTTGTCCTGGCGGGCCGCGTCTTCGGCTCCTTCTTCCACGCGCCCCAACGGCGGCCCGAATCCGCCGTGTACGAGACCTGGTTCAAGTCGGCCGGTTACGACGTGTACCGCCCCGAGTCGGTGTGCGAGGGCGAGGGCGACCTGATCCCCGCCGGCCGCTACCTCCTGGCGGGCACCGGATTTCGTACGACGCCCGAGGCGCACCGCGAGGTGCAGGAGTTCTTCGGCGTCCCGGTGATCACCCTCCGGCTGGTGGACCCGCGCTTCTACCACCTGGACACCGCCCTGTTCGTCCTCGACGACGGGCCCGGAGCGAACATCGCGTACTACCCGGAGGCGTTCTCCCCCGGCAGCCGCGAAGTCCTCGCCCGGCTCTTTCCCGCCGCGGTGCTCGCCACCCGCGAGGACGCACTGACGTTCGGCCTCAACTCCGTCTCCGACGGCCGCCACGTCTTCATCTCCCCGCGGGCCGAGGCGCTCGCCGATCAGCTCGACCACCACGGTTACGTCCCCGTCCCCGTCGACCTGTCGGAGTTCCACAAGGCCGGCGGAGGCATCAAGTGCTGCACTCAGGAGATCCGTTCATGACCGCTCCCGCCCGTACGCGTACGTCCGCCGACCTGATCAGCGCCGAGGAGCCGGTCCTCGCGCACAACTACCACCCGCTGCCGGTGGTCGTCGCAAGCGCCGAGGGCAGCTGGGTGGAGGACGTCGAGGGCCGCCGCTACCTCGACATGCTGGCGGGCTACTCGGCCCTCAACTTCGGTCACCGCAACCCCGCGTTGATCGAGGCCGCGCACCGCCAGCTCGACCGGCTGACGCTGACGTCGCGCGCCTTCCACAACGACCGCCTCGCCCAGTTCGCCGAGTCCCTGGCCGCGTTGACGGGCCAGGAGATGGTGCTGCCGATGAACACCGGCGCCGAGGCGGTGGAGTCCGCGGTCAAGGTGGCCCGCAAGTGGGCGTACGAGGTCAAGGGCGTCGCACCCGACCGGGCGACCATCGTGGTGGCCGCCGACAACTTCCACGGCCGCACGACCACCATCGTCAGCTTCTCCACCGACGAGACCGCCCGGGCCGGCTTCGGCCCGTTCACCCCGGGCTTCCGGATCGTCCCGTACAACGACCTCGCCGCGCTGGAGGCGGCCGTCGACGAGACGACGGCGGCGGTGCTGATCGAGCCCATCCAGGGCGAGGCGGGCGTCGTCATCCCGGACGACGGCTACCTGACCGGCGTCCGCGAACTGACCCGGCGCGCCGGCTGTCTGTTCATCGCGGACGAGATCCAGTCGGGCCTGGGCCGTACGGGCAACACCCTCGCCGTCGAGCACGAGGGGGTCGTCCCCGACATGGTGCTCCTCGGCAAGGCGCTCGGCGGCGGCATCGTCCCGGTCTCCGCGGTGGTCGCGCGCCGCGAGGTGCTCGGAGTGCTGCGGCCCGGCGAGCACGGGTCGACGTTCGGCGGCAACCCGCTGGCCGCGGCGGTCGGCTCGGCCGTCGTGGAGCTGCTGGAGACCGGTGAATTCCAGCGCAGGGCCGCCGAGTTGGGCGTGGTTCTGCGGGGCGGACTGAAGTCGCTCGTCGGCAGGGGCGTCGTCGGATTCCGTTCGCGCGGCCTGTGGGCGGGCGTCGACATCGACCCCGCCATCGGCACCGGGCGCGAGATCAGCGAAGGCCTCATGCGGGAGGGAATTCTGGTCAAGGACACCCACGGTTCGACGATCCGGCTGGCCCCTCCGCTGACGATCACGGGCGAGGAACTCCAGTCAGCTCTTGGGGCACTGGAGAAGGTTCTGACGCAAGGGGTCTGATACCGGCCAAGAGACCACAGAGCGTCACACCGGAATGGTTACGCCCGGCGACGGCCGCGCCTACACTGATCGCTCCCTGGGGGAGTGAAGGAGCGTCGGCGTGTTTTATTACGTGCTCAAATACGTGCTTCTGGGTCCACTGTTGAGGCTGGTCTTCCGGCCTCGGATCGAGGGCCTTGAGCACATACCGTCGTCGGGCCCGGCGATCGTGGCCGGCAACCATCTGTCGTTCTCCGACCATTTCCTGATGCCCGCCGTTCTCAAGCGGCGCATCACCTTCCTGGCGAAGGCGGAGTACTTCACCGGCCCCGGCATCAGAGGCCGGCTGACCGCCATGTTCTTCCGCAGCGCCGGGCAGATCCCGGTGGACCGCTCCGGCAAGGAGGCGGGTCAGGCCGCGATCCGTGAGGGTCTCGGCGTGCTGCGCAAGGACGAACTGCTCGGCATCTACCCGGAGGGGACGCGGTCGCACGACGGGCGCCTCTACAAGGGCAAGGTCGGCGTCGCGGTCATGGCGCTCAGGGCTCAGGTGCCGGTGATCCCCTGCGCGATGATCGGCACGTTCGAGGCGCAGCCGCCGGGCCAGGTCATCCCGAACTTCCGGCGCGTGGTCATCCGCTTCGGCAAGCCGATGGACTTCTCCCGCTACGCCGGGATGGAGCACGAGAAGGCCATCCTGCGGGCCGTCACCGACGAGATCATGTACGCCATCCTGACGCTCTCCGAGCAGGAGTACGTCGACCGGTACGCGGCCGTCGTGAAGGCCGAGGAAGCCGAGGAGAAAGCGGCGTCCGGCCGCAAGTTCCCGCGGATACCGCTGAGTTGATCCCAGGACGCGAGTGAGGGGCGGCCGTGGTTCCGGCCGCCCCTCCTTTCATGCGCCTACGGCTACGGAGTCGGCGTCGCGTGCGGGGTGCACGTCACGTCGGCGGCGTCCGTCTTGCCGGTGAGCAGGTAGCCGTCCACCCGCGAGTTGATGCACGGGTTGACCAGGCCGGTCACGCCGTGCGAGCCCGCATCCTTCTCGGTGATCAGGCGGGAGCCCTTGAAACGCTTGTGCAGTTCGACGGCGCCCGGGTACGGGGTGGCCGCGTCACGCGTGGACTGCACGATCAGCACGGGCGGCAGGCCCTTGCCGGTCTTCACGTCGACCGGGGTCTGCTGCTTGGCCGACCAGGTGGCGCACGGCAGGTTCATCCATGCGTTGGCCCAGGTCATGAACGGGTAGTCCTTGTGGAGCCGCGTGTTGTCGCGGTCCCAACGCTTCCAGCTCGTGGGCCACTTGGCGTCGGCGCACTCGACGGCCGTGTAGACGGCGTTGCCGTTCTCCGAGGCGATGTTGCCCGCGGTGTCCGACAGGTCGGGAGAAGCCGCGTCGATCAGCGCCTGGGTGTCACCGGCGACGTACTTGCTGAACACCTGCGCGGTCGGTACCCACGAGGAGTCGTAGTACGGGGCGCTCTGGAAGAAGGAGATCAGCTCGGCCGGGCCGACGATCCCGCCGAGCGGGCTCTTCTTCGCGGTGGCGCGCAGCTTGAGCCACTGGTCCTGGACCTTGGCGCGGGTGTCGCCGAGGTGGAAGGCCGCGTCGTTCTTGGCGACCCAGTCCTCCCAGTCCTTCCAGCGGCCCTCGAAGGCGATGTCCTGTTCCAGGTTGGCCTGGTACCAGATGTTCTCGCGCGACGGGTCGACCACACTGTCGACGACCATGCGCCGCACGTGCTTGGGGAAGAGCGTGCCGTAGACGGCGCCCAGGTAGGTGCCGTAGGAGACGCCGAGGTAGTTGAGCTTCTTCTCGCCGAGGGCGGCCCGGATGACGTCCAGGTCGCGCGCGGTGTTCGGCGTGGTCATCTGCGGCAGCATGGCGCCACTGCGCTCGGCGCAGCCGTCCGCGTACTCGGCGGCCAGCTTGCGCTGGGCGAGCTTGTCGGCCTCGCTGTCCGGGACCGGGTCGGCCTTCGGGGCCTTCACGAACTCCTGCGGGTCGATGCAGGAGATGGGCGCCGAGTGGCCGACACCGCGCGGGTCGAAGCCCACGAAGTCGTACACCTTGGCGGTGTTCACCCAGACCGGCGCCTTGGTCGTGACGCGGCGCGGGAAGCGCATGCCGGAGGCGCCGGGGCCGCCCGGGTTGTAGACAAGGGCGCCCTGGCGCTCCTTCTTGGTGCCCGTGTTCCCGATGCGGTCGACAGCCAGCTTGATCTGCTTGCCGTAGGGGTGGGCGTAGTCGAGCGGGACGCTGACCCAGCCGCACTGGATGGGCTTCTCGAAGCCCCAGTCCGCGGGGCAGTCCGCCCAGTCGATCCCGGCCTTGGCCGCCCGTTCGGCGGCGATGGCCGCTCCCCGGGCCTCGCGGTTGTGGCTGTTGCGCGAGTCGGCGGTGGCCGACGGCGCTGCGAGGGCTCCGGCTATCAGTGTGGCCGTGACGAGCGCTCCGGCCGAGCCGAGCGCTGTCACTCGCCTCGTCGGTCTCAAACCCCTCAAGTGGGACCTCCCCGTACATCGTTGCGATTGGTACGGGGATCCTTGCGGCTGTGCGTTCTCTGAGAACAGACGCTATCGGGCTTCTTTACCAATCCGATAACCGGAGAGGAGTGTCCCGATGAGCGGAACCGTCCGTTTCAACCGAGTATCGCGACCGCCTCGTCGAGCACCCGGCGCAGCAGCCGTGCGTCGGGGGCGAGCGCGCTCACCAGTACGGCGGGCCCGGCCAGCGGCGTGAGCGCGGCGTACTCCCCCAGCATCCGCGCGCTCGGGGCCTCCTGCGCGAACTCCGGGCGTACGACGACGAGTTGCCCGAGAGCGCGATGTCCCGCGAGGACGGCGCGACCGTCCCAGCCGCCGGGGGCGCCGGGCCCGCACGACAGCTCCTGGTCCAGCAGCGGCCGCCCGTCGAGGCGCACGGTGAGACGGCTCGTGAGCCGCCCGGGTTCCTCCCCCGCCCGCCCGAGGACCTGCTCCTCCCGGAAGACCAGCCGGGCGCCCGGCGCCAGCTCGATGTGCGAGGACACGCACAGTTCACTGCCGCCCGCGGAGATCAACTGCTCGGGCAGCCAGTGCAGTTCGGCTCCGGCCGCGACCTTCAGGCGTACGTCGTAGTGCGCCTCGCCCTTGGCCTGCCCGGGCAGGGCGATCGTGGCCGCCGCCGAACCGAGGTGCAGCCGGGCACCGGGTCCCGCCTCCGCCTCGACGGCGAAGCGGTCGCCGCCGAGCGGGCCGCTCATGGCCCCCACCAGCATGACGCGCGCCTCGCGGCCGCTCGCCCGCACCCGCCGCAGGGCGAGGGGCCCGTTCCCCTCCAGGACCGGCAGCGCGGTGCCGCCCCGTCCGTCGTCGCGTGCCTCGATCCGCGCGGTGGCGTGTACCCCTGCCGTCATGCGATCCACGCGGCGAGCCGTTCCCGCACCCAGCCCGCGACCTCTGCGACGCCCGCCTCGACGCGCAACGACTGGAAGACGACGGGCAGTTCGGCCCGCTGGGTCTTCGCGTCGGCCGCCATCCGCGCGAGGTCGGACCCGACGTACGGCGCGAGGTCCGTCTTGTTGACCACGAGCAGATCGGCGGTGGTGACGCCGGGTCCGCCCTTGCGCGGGATGTCGTCCCCGCCGGCCACGTCGATCACGAAGATCTGCGCGTCTACCAGCCCCCTGGAGAAGGTCGCGGTGAGGTTGTCGCCCCCGGACTCGACGAGGATCAGGTCCAGCGGCCCGACCTCGTCCTCCAGGTCCTCGACCGCCTCGAGGTTGGCGGAGATGTCGTCCCGGATCGCCGTGTGCGGACAGGCCCCGGTCTCCACGGCGGTGATCCGCTCGGGCGGCAGCACGGCCTCCCGCAGCAGGAACTCCGCGTCCTCGCGCGTGTAGATATCATTGGTGACGACGGCCAGGGAGAGCTCGTCGCGCAGGGCCCGGCACAGCGCGGCGACGGTCGCGGTCTTACCGGACCCGACGGGCCCCCCGAGCCCGATACGCAGCGCGCGCCGGGTCCCGTCGGGCCGATGAGCGTCGGCGCTGAGGGCGGAGGGCCCGTCGTGGGAGTGAGAGTGGTCAAGATGCATGAGGGCGGCTCCAGTAGCTGTAGCCCGTCCGGCGTTTGAGGACGAGGCCGTCCAGGCCGATAGGGGGCAAGGGGGCGAAGCCCCCAGAAAGACGGGACGGGAAGGGGCGGAGGGGGCGAAAACAGACTTCCTACGACGCGAACAACCGCACAGACCAAGCGGCATGCGCCTCCGCACCGATCTCCAGCAACGGAGCGGAAGCCGCGGGCAGCGCATCGACCCCGTCGTCGAGCACCCGCCGCGCCGCATCGGCCGCCTGCCCGGCGACAAGATCCAGCTCGGGAGCAAGCCGCGCAAGCACCCCCGTCGCATCGAAGGGATCAAGACTCAGCAACCGCACCGCAGCGCTCGCGGGCCCACTGAGACTCTCGTACGCGGAGCAGTACGCGGCGTCCTCGGGCCCGAGCCCGGCGGCCCGCGCGGTCACCCCGAGCACCACGGGCTGATGCGCCCCCTTGGGGAACTCTCCCGCCAGCGCGTCGAGTTCGGCGGACGGCCAGGTCGCCCGGGCGGCCCGCATCAACTGCCGCCCGAGCCTGCGCGCGGCGACACGCAGCGCGGCCGACGGCGTACGGGCGTCCGCCGCCGTGTCCAGCTCAACAGGATCGGCCCCGAGCGCGGCCGCCGCGGCGAGGGCGGCCGAGACCAGCCCCGCCGTGTGCAGCCGGCCCCGGCAGAAGTCCTCCAGGCTCGCGGCCCCGGTGATCCGCCCGGCCTTGACGGCGACCTCGGCCCCGCCGGAGTGCGCGTGCCCTCCGGCGGGAAAGCGGCCGTCCGCCAGGACGAGAAGTGCTGCGCGGGACATCAGAAGAGGAAGTAACGCTGGGCCATGGGCAGTTCGGCGGCGGGCGTGGCCTCGACCAGCTCCCCGTCGATGTGCACGGCGAAGCTGTCGGGATCGACCTGCACCCGCGGCCGGGCGTCGTTCTCGCGCATGTCGGCCTTGGTCACACCGCGCGTCGAGTCGATCGGCACGAACCGCTTCCCCAACCTGAGCCGCTCCGGCAGTCCGTCCTCGATGGCGAGCGGGGCCACGAAGTTGAACGAGTTGGACGCCGGTGCCCGCCCGATCGCCCCGTACATCGGCCGGGGCAGGACCGGCTGCGGTGTGGGGATGGACGCGTTGGCGTCGCCCATCTGCGCGTACGCGATCTGTCCGCCCTTGATGACCAGGTGCGGCTTGACGCCGAAGAACGCGGGCGCCCACAGCACGAGGTCGGCGAGCTTGCCGGTCTCGACGGAGCCGACCTCGCGGGCGAGACCCTGCGCGACCGCCGGGTTGATCGTGTATTTGGCGACATAGCGACGTACACGATGGTTGTCGGCGCGACCGTCCCCCGGGAGCGCTCCCCTGCGCCGCTTCATGACATGGGCCGTCTGCCAGGTCCGCATGATGACCTCGCCGACCCGCCCCATGGCCTGGGCGTCGGACGAGATGATCGAGATCGCGCCCAGGTCGTGGAGGATGTCCTCGGCCCCTATCGTCGAGGGCCGGATCCGCGACTCCGCGAAGGCGAGGTCCTCCGGGACGGCGGGGTTGAGGTGGTGGCAGACCATCAGCATGTCGAGGTGTTCCTCGGCGGTGTTGACGGTGTAGGGCCGGGTCGGGTTGGTGGAGCTGGGCAGCACGTGCGGTTCGGAGACCACGGTCATGATGTCGGGCGCGTGCCCGCCGCCCGCACCCTCGGTGTGGTACGCGTGGATGCCGCGTCCGCCGATCGCGGCGAGCGTGTCGCCCACGAACCCGGCCTCGTTCAGCGTGTCGGTGTGGATGGCGACCTGGATGCCGGTGCGGTCGGCGACGGTGAGCGCGGCGTCGATGACGGCGGGCGTGGAGCCCCAGTCCTCGTGCAGCTTGAGACCGAGCGCGCCGCCACGGATCTGCGAGAGCATCGCGTCGTGCGAGACGGTGTTGCCCTTGCCGAGCAGCCCGAAGTTGAGCGGGTACTCCTCCATCGCCTCCAGCATCCGGGCCAGGTGCCAGGGACCCGGGGTGACGGTGGTCGCCTTGGAGCCCTCGGCCGGCCCGGTGCCGCCGCCGACCAGTGTCGTGATGCCGGACGCGAGAGCCTCGTCGGCGATCTGCGGACAGATGAGGTGCACATGGGCGTCGATGGCCCCTGCGGTCAGGATCCGCCCGTTGCCCGCGATGATCTCGGTCTCGGGTCCGATGACCAGGTCGGGGTGCACGCCGTCCATGGTGTCCGGGTTGCCCGCCTTGCCGATGCCGGTGATCCGGCCGTCGCGGATGCCAACGTCGGCCTTGACGATCCCCCAGTGATCGATGATCACCGCGCCCGTGATGACCGTGTCGGGGGTGCCGTCTGCGCGCGTAGCGCGCGCCTGGCCCATGGATTCACGGATGACCTTGCCGCCGCCGAACACGGCCTCGTCACCGGCGAGTCCGGGCCCGCCGCAGCGATCCTCCTCGATCTCGACGAGCAGGTCGGTGTCGGCGAGCCTGATGCGGTCGCCGGTGGTGGGGCCGAACAGATCGGCGTACGCGGCACGCGAGATCTCAGGCATCGAGGGCACCTCCGGTCTCACCGCGCAGTCCGGGCACCACACGGGCGCCGGCGAGCGGAACGAGTTCTACGTCGACGGGAATCCCGGGCTCGAAGCGCACGGCGGTGCCGGCGGCGACGTTGAGCCGCAGGCCGCGCGCGGCAGCGCGGTCGAACTCCAGACCGGGGTTCGCCTCGGCGAAGTGGTAGTGGGAGCCGACCTGGACGGGCCGGTCGGCGGCGTTGAGGACGGTCAGCCGGGTGACCGCACGGCCCTCGTTGAAGGCGACGGGTCCGTCGGCGAAGAGGATCTCTCCTGGAATCATGCTGCTCGCTCCCCCGTCAGACGATCGGGTCGTGGACGGTGACGAGCTTGGTGCCGTCCGGGAAGGTCGCCTCCACCTGGACGTCGTGGATCATCTCGGGAATGCCCTCCATGACGTCGTCCCTGGTCAGGAGCTTGCGTCCGGAGGACATCAGCTCCGCGACCGTACGGCCGTCACGTGCTCCTTCGAGGATGTGCGACGTGATGAGCGCGATCGCCTCGGGGTGGTTCAGCCTGAGCCCGCGGGCCCGGCGCTTCTCGGCCACGTCGGCTGCCACATGGATCAGCAGCCTCTCCTGCTCGTGCGGGGTCAGTTGCACGGCGTCCCACCTCACAGTCCTCGCTCCGGACCGTGCGGGGTCCGGTTGCCGCTGCCACAGGGCAAAGTGCCTGGTGGCGTGGAGGAGGCAGGCTAGTTGGGCCGAGTTTCAAGCAAGTTAACCAAGCCGTGATCCATGCGGTGATCCATTCAGGCCGCCGGGTCCGGAGTCCGCATGCTCATCAACGCCCGTAGACCGTTCTGGAGGACATCGGCGGGTACGGCGCCGAAGACGGCGAGCTGCGCCGCGAACCCCTGGGCGAGCGCGATCATCGTGCGGGCCATGGCATCGGCGTCGGCGTCCTCGGGCATCAGCCCCGCGGCCTTGTAGCTCTCGACCACCTTCGCCCACGCCGCGCACACCTTGTCGAAGCCGGTACGCATCACCACGGCCAGCTCGTCGTTGCGCAGGGTCTCGGCCCATACCTGGATCATCAGCCGGGGGAACACCCACTCGCCGCTGTCGAGCACCCCGGACTTCACTTCCTTCAGCCGCGCCAGCGTCCTCGGGATCAGCACGTCCGGCAGCGGCGGCGGAGTCTCCTGAGCCGCACGCTCGTAGGTGTCGCCCACCGTCTCCAGCACCTCGGAGACGATCGCGCCGATCAGCTCCTCCTTGCCGCTGAAGTAGCGGTAGACGGCGCCCGCGGAGAGATCGACCTCCTTCAGCACGTCCTGCATCGACGTGGCGTGGAACCCGTTGCGGGCGAAGCAGAGCGAGGCGCCGTCGAGGATCTGACGGCGGCGGGCATCGAGGTGTTCCTGGGATACGCGGGCCATGGTGGACAACGTAAAACGAACATTCCTTCTTGACAAGACAGCGGAGCCGGAGCATGGTGAGGGCGAATCAAAAACGAACGATCCTTCTTTTTAGAGAGAGCCCTCGGCGGACCACTGCCGGCGCCCCGAGCGACTCTCCGCCTCGCCCTAGGGGGAAGCCATGTCCGCCACCACCGAGTCCGCCAGGAGCGCAGCGCCCGCACAGCGGCAGCCAGGGTCCCGGCCGCCGCACGGCCGCCGCATGATCGCCGTGATAGTCCTGATCCCGGTCCTGGCGGCGCTCGCGCTCTGGTCCTTCGCCTGGCCCGCCGCCCGCACCGCGCCCCGCGATCTGCCGCTCGGGGTGGCCGGCCCCGCTGTCGCGACCGCACAGCTGGAGAAGCAACTCACCGCTCGCGAGGGCGCGTTCGAGATCCACCGCTACGCGGACGAGGCCGCCGCCCGAAGCGCCATCGAGGGCCGGACCGTATACGGCGCCGTCGTCGCCACCGCGCACGGGCCGAAGCTGCTGACCGCGTCCGCCGCGAGCCCGCTCGTCGCCCAGTTGCTGCAGCAGGCGGTGGCCGGGCAGGCACCGGCCGGCACCGAGGTGACGACCGTCGACGTCGTGGCCGCTTCCGCCGACGACCCGCGCGGCGCGGCGCTGACCGCGAGCGTGCTGCCGCTGGCACTGGCCGGCGTCGCCGCGGGAGCCGTCGTGACGCTGCTCGGGCTGCGCGGCGTGCGCGCCGTGGCCGCACTGGTCGGCGCCGCCGCGCTGATCGGCACGGTCGCGGCCGCGCTCGCCGGCAGCTGGCTGGGGGTCCTCACCGGGAACTGGTGGGCGGAGGCCGCCGTCCTCGGCCTCTCGACGTTGGCGGTGAGCGCCGCGGTGGCCGGGCTGGCGGCGCTCATCGGCAACTCTGGCATCGGACTCGGCGCGATGCTGATCACGCTGTTCGGCAACTCGTTCTCCGGGGCGGCCTCGGCCCCGCAGATGCTGCCCGAGCCGGTCGGCACGATCGGCCAGTGGCTGCCGCCGGGCGCCGGTACGACCCTGCTGCGCTCGGTGTCGTTCTTCGACGGAGCCGCCGCCACCGGCCCGGCGCTCACCCTGGCCTGGTGGGCGGCGCTCGGCCTCGGCGCGGTGCTCCTCGGCAGCGCCCTCAAGGCACGCCGTACAAGCCCGGAGCCGGCCGTGGAGCACCGGCCGTCCTTCGCGAGCTGACCCCGCGGGCGGGGACCCCACCGTCGTGGCCGCGCCGAACCGCCCTGCCCGGTGCGGGCGTTACGACGCCGTGTGCCCCCGGTGCTCCGCGGCGATGCCGAACCGCTGGCGTTCCCTCGGCGCGGATCCCACCTCGCGGACCGCGGAGACCGAGGTGACCACCTGCTCCTCGGCGGCGTCGAGCTCTTCGAGACGCTCCAGGTCGGCGGCGGAGACCAGGGCGACGAGCGGCTTCCCGTGCCGCGTCACGACGACGCGCTCGTCGCCGTACACCACCCGGTTGATCAGATCGGCGAGCTCAGCCCTGGCTTGCGTCACCGGAATCTCGTAGGCCATGGCCACCAGCTTAGACCGGGTTCCGCGGACCCCCAGGGGCGGAAGATCTCCCCGCAGCCGACCCACCGCCGACTCGCAGCCGGCCCACCGCACGCGCGATCCCCGCGAAGCACCTCGCTCCGCGGGGAATTTCGCTGTCGGCCGATACCCCTCGACGACTTCTGTACGTCCTGTACATTTTTTACAGGAGAGTCGCTCAGAGGAGGCGCCAGCCATGAACGAACCGTCCGCCCGCTACGTCCTGCCCGAATTCACGGAGCGCACGAGTGCGGGGCACCGGACCCTGGATCCGTACTCGAAGCTGCTCGACGAGCGGATCGTGTTCCTGGGGACGCCTATTGACGACACGTCGGCGAACGACGTGATGGCACAGTTCATGCACCTCGAATATCTGGCCCCGGACCAGGACATCTGTCTGTACATCAACTCCCCGGGCGGCTCGTTCAGTGCGATGACGGCCGTCTACGACACGATGCAGTTCGTCACCTGCGAGGTGGAGACCATCTGTCTGGGGCAGGCCGCCTCGGCCGCCGCTGTTCTGCTGGCGGGCGGCACCCCGGGCAAGCGGTTCGCGCTGCCGGGTGCCCGCGTAATGATCCATCAGCCCTCGTTCCCCGAGCCGGTCCAGGGACAGGCGAGCGATCTGGCCATCCAGGCCGAGGAGTTGATGCGCACCCGGCGCAAGCTGGAGGAGATGCTCGTACGGCACACCGGGCAGAGCGCGGAGCAGGTCGCCGCCGACATCGAGCGCGACAAGATCCTGGACGCGCCGGCGGCGCTCGCGTACGGGCTGGTGGACGCGATCATCCCGAGCCGCAAAGCCGCGCGCACCGCGCCGGGCGCGAGGTGACCCGCTGATGCTTCCGCCCGAGCTGCCACCGCTGCCCGCGCTCACGCGCGCGGAGGCCGAGTTGATCGACCGTTACCTCGATGTGGTCGACCTGCTCGGCCGTATCAACCCGGCCCGGCCCGGGGACACCTATCGCGGACTGCGCGCCGCCCAGGCCCTCGTCGGCAAGGCGACGGCGTTGCGCGACGCACTCACGCTGATGCACCAACGCGGCGAGAGCGAGGTGCACGCCCCGACGCTGGCGCAAGCGTTGCGAGTCCTCGACGGGGAGCGGCGGGCGGCCCGCGTCACCCTGCCGCCGGGGGCGGACAGTTGACGCATCCGCACCGGGCCACCGCTCGCACCGGGGCGGCGACGCGTCCGGGGCGCGGTTCAAACGGACCAGATGGTGTACCCCCGAACGGCGTAGACACCCGTCGCTCCGAAGGCCCGGAAGAGTTGCGCAACGCGCGTGCATCGGGGGCGGAATGAAGCGTTCCGGTGCTGGTACGAGCCTCGTCGACCCCCTCGACACCCCTTCGAACAAGGGGGTGTCCACCCGAACGGGTGAGTGGTGAGTAACGCCACAAATCGCTGATTCCACTCGGATTTTTCGCCATGCGTGCGTCAAGATCCCTTCCGACGACAAGCCCCCGCCACAGCGGCGGGGCGGTCCGGGCGGACGCCGAGTCCTGCCGCCGCCCGGATGACCGGTCGACAGATGTGCATCGGCAGGAGTGGAGGACCCAGCTAGACGGGCCGCCGGAGAGATCCGGGCGGTCCTTGGGGTGAAGCCGCAGTACGCGGCCGGGCAACTTCGCCAGCCCGAATCCGACAGGTCATCCTTCACAGGCGGCTGACGAAGGGTTGCGCATGACTGCGCTCAATCGTGTTCCGTCGCTGCTGACCCGGGCCGGTACGGCCTCGGCTCTCACCATCGCCGCCGTGGGCGGCAGCATCGTGGTCCCAGGCATCGCCTCCGACGCAGCGGCCGCGACGACGGCTACGAGGGCACTCCAGGTAGCGGCCTCCAAGAAGGGCTCCCCGTACCAGTGGGGCGCCACGGGGCCACGCCGCTTCGACTGCTCCGGGCTCACGCTCTACTCGTACAAGAAGGCGGGCAAGAACCTGCCTCGTACGGCCGCGGGGCAGTACAACAAGACCCACCATGTCTCCGCGTCCGGCCGCAAGGCCGGGGACCTGGTGTTCTTCCACTCGGGCCGGAACGTGTACCACGTCGGCATCTACGCCGGGAAGGGAAAGATCTGGCACTCCCCGAAGACGGGAACCGTCGTGAGGCTCGAGAAGATCTGGACGAGGAGCGTCTGGTACGGCCGGGTCAGCTGACCTGCCCGGCGGGGTGACGGCAAGGACGCCGTCACCCCGCCGGGGCGTGACCCGGTCCGGAACGGATACTCGTTCGTTCATGGCCGACCTACCGCACCACAGCGAACGCAACGAAACACCTCTGGAGCGCGCCGACCGGAACTTCGGCGAGCTGCTCCAGGAGCTGCGCGTCACCCAGACCGGGGTGCAGATCCTCTTCGCGTTCCTGCTGACCCTGGCCTTCACCCAGCGCTTCCCGTCGCTGGACTCCTTCCAGCGCGCCACGTACGTCACCACGCTGCTGCTCGCGGTGCTGGCCGCGGCCCTGTTCACGGCGCCCGCCGCACTGCACCGTTCGCTGTTCCAGCAGAACGCCAAGCCCCGGATCGTGCGGGTCTCCTCCCAGCTGGCCACAGCCGGTCTGAGCGTGCTGATGCTGGCGTTCACCGGGTCGGTACTGCTGGTCGTGGACGTGACCCTCAGTCGCGGCGCAGCTATCGCGGCGGGGGCCGCCACCCTGGGCGTCTGCCTGGCACTGTGGCGCCTGCTCCCCTTCCTGGTGCAACGCAGCCTCAGGAACGAAGACCCTCAGCGAGAAGCACCACACCGAGAACCGTCAGCGCGCTCCCGGTGACGGCCTCCACGGCCCGCGCGGCCCTCGGCCGCCGCAGCCACCGGCCGAGCCGGTCCACGAGCAGCGCGACCGCCGGGAACCAGACCAGGGCGAGGACGACCACGATCAGCGCCAGCAGCAGGGTCCGCAGCAGCGCGGGACTGCCCGCCGGAACGAACTGCGGCAGCAGGCTCAGGAAGGTGATGGGCGCCTTCGGGTTGAGCGCGTTGGTGACGAAGCCCTGTCGCAGCGGGCGCGCGCCGGACCCCGCCTCGTCGCCCGGCGCCGCGAGCGGCCGCCGCAGCGCCCCCAGGGTCCGTACGCCGAGGTACAGCACGTAGGCGCCACCGAGCAGTTGGAGCGTGCGGAACAGCGCGGGCACCGCCGTGAGGACCGCCGCGACCCCGGCCACCGCGAGGGCCGTGTGCAGCAGCAGCCCGCCCGCGACCCCGAGCGCACACGCGACCCCCGCCCGGCGCGAGACCAGGGCGTTGCGTACGACGACGGTGAAGTCCGCGCCCGGCATGGCGACCATGCCCGCGGCCACTGCGGTGAAGGCGATGAGCTGTCCGTCCATGCGCACCAGCCTGCCCGCGCCGGGCCTTCAGCAGGTATGTCGAATATCCTGGGTTTTCCTTAAGCGATTCTTTAGGCCCAGGAGGGTGGCGTGTACGACCCGACGCGGCTGGCAGCGCTGGTGGCGGTCGCCGAGGCGGGGTCGATCACCCGGGCCGCCGAACGGCTCGGGTACACCCCGCCGGCGCTCTCCCAGCAGCTGGCGAAGCTGGAGCGGGAGGCGGGCGCGACGCTCCTGGTGCGCTCGCACCGCGGGGCACGGCTGACGGACGCGGGCGAGCTGCTGGTGGTACGGGCACGCCGGGTTCTGGACGAGCTGGCGCAGGCCCGGCACGAACTGGCGCGGCTCACGGGCCTGGCGGGCGGCACACTGCGGCTCGGCACCTTCCAGACGGCGGGCATACATCTGCTGCCGCCGGTGCTCAGCGCGTTTCGCCGTGCGCACCCGGACGTGGAGCTGTCGGTGGCGGACTACGAGCCCCCGAACGGTGTTTCGGCGGTCGCGGCGGGCGACGTCGACCTCGCGCTGACGCACACCTACGAGCCCGCCGAGCCGGCCCCGCTGCCCTCGTCGGTCACCCTGGAGCCCGTACTGGTCGAGGAGTTGGTCCTGGTGACCGCCCCGGGACACGCCCTCGCGGACGGCTCCGCACGGCTGCCCCTGGACCGGCTCGCCGGTCAGCCGCTGATCAGCATGGCGCCCGGCCATCCGTCCCGCGCGGGCGTGGAATCGGCGCTGGCCCGGGCCGGGGCCGCCCCGTCGGTACTGGTGGAGACTCCGGGTTACGCCCTGGTGTGTGCGTTGGTCAGTGCGGGACTCGGGGTGGCCGTGGTGCCGGAGATGGTGGGCAGGACCGCGGTGACGCCGGTGGGGGTACGGCAGTTGGAGCCCGGCGATCTTCGCCGTACGATCTCGGTCGCCCACCGCACCGACGAGGCGGCGCCTGTCGCCGACGCCTTCCGTGCGCTGCTGCGCGGTGCGTTCGGGCGGGCCGCACAGCACAACTGAGCGCGGTGTCAGGGCTCTTGCAGGCCCACGGCGGTGACCGGCTGCACGGGCGCCGACCACGGCAGCTCGATCGCGACGGTCTTACCGCCCTCCCGGGTGGGCCGGACGCTGAGCCGGCCGCCGCACTCGGCGGTCAGCCAACGGATGATCACCATCCCGCGTCCGTTGTCCTGTTGGACGGCGGCGGGCAGCCGCTTCGGGAAGCGCGGGTGGCTGTCGGTGACCCCGATGCGCAGGTGCTCGTCGCGGTCGAGCCGTAGGTCGACGGTGAAGGTGGGCGACTGCCCGAAGGTGTGCTGGACGGCGTTGGTGGCGAGTTCCGAAACGATCAGCCGTACGGTGTCGGCGGTTTCGGTGTCGGACGGCAGGCCCCATTCGGCCAGCACGCCTGTGACGTAATTCCGGGCCGTGGAGACCGAAGCGGGATCGCTCGGCAGAGTGATGGATGCTTCATGGTGGTCTGCCATGGCGACGCTGTCCCTTTCCCACGGGACCGGGGTCCGCACGGAGCGTGTGGTACGAGTACGGTCCCGGACTGGTGCTTCGCGCCAGACTGCCATTACCGGGCCTGTCACGGGTGCGATCCACCGAGATATGCATATATCTGTCGCTCGAAGCGGTGAACTCTGCGACGGCAGACCGTATTTGGGTGGCTCGGAAGGAGTAAGGAGTACGGCCATGCAATACGGTCCCGCGGTACGCCGCCGCAAGCTCGGCGCGGAGCTGCGCGGCCTGCGCACCGGCGCGGGCCTGACGAGTGGCGAGGCGGCTCGTCTGGTCGGCTGGCACCAGTCGAAGGTGAGCCGCATCGAGACGGGCGCCAGCGGTGTGAAACCGGCCGATGTTCGGTTACTCCTGGACGCGTACGCGGTCGAGGACCCCGAACTGCGCCATCTGCTCATGGTGTTGGCGGGCACCGAAGAAGGCGGGCGGCACCACTGGTGGCACGCCTACCGAGGCGTCCTGCCGCCGACGTACCGCGACTTCATCAGCCTGGAGTCGCAGGCCCGCGCCATGCGCACGCTGGAGACCTCTGTCGTGCCGGGGCTGCTCCAGACCGCCGAGTACGCCCGTGCGGTCACCCGGGCCGCGGTGGACGGGCTGGCGGACCCCCAGCTCGACACGCTCGTCGAGGTACGGCTCGCCCGGCAGGACGTGCTGCGTTCGAATCCGCCGCTGGAGCTGAGCGCGGTCCTGGACGAGGCGGTGCTGCGCAGGGAGGTCGGCGGTCCCGAGGTCATGGCACGGCAGTTGGACCGCCTCGTCGAGGCCGCGCATCTGCCTCAAGTGCGGCTTCAGGTACTGCCGTTCGCCGCCGGGGCCCACATCGGAATCACCGGGCCTTTCGTTATCTTCTCTTTTCCGAACACATCTGACTTGGATGTGGTTGTTCTTGACCAACTGACGAGTAGCCTCTACCTCGAACGGAAAGAAGACCTCCAGGCCTACAGCGAGGCCTTCCAGACCCTTCAGTTCCACGCCCTTTCGCCCGAGGACTCGTTGGATTACATCGCCGGGATACATGACGGCGCGTAAGGAGGCACCATGCCTGCACTGCCTCGGTCCGTTCCTTCCAGCACTTCGCTGCATGAGGTGCCATGGCTGCGCAGCAGCCGCAGTACGGGAATGAACAACTGCGTCGAAACCGCCCGTCCTGGCCCCGGCCCCTGGGCCGGGCTGGTGGCCGTACGCGACTCCAAGAACACCACCGGGCCCGCGCTGCTCTTCGGCCCCGCCGCCTGGCAGGGCTTCGTCGCAGCACTGGGCTGACGCCCAGGGGGTGCTTGAAAGTCCCGCACAGCACCCACTAGCGCGTCTCGCTGATCACCCGCACGGCCCGGTCGATCTGCTGGTCGGTGAGGTCCGCGCGGGCGGTCAGCCGCAGGCGTGAGATGCCGTCGGGCACGGACGGGGGGCGGAAGCAGCCGACGGCGAGACCCGCCTCGCGGCAGTCGGCCGCCCACCGCACGGCCCGCTCGGGGGACGGCGCGCGCACGGAGACGACCGCGGCGTCCGGTCGTACGGCCTCAAGGCCCTCGGCGGTCAGCCGGGTGTGCAGAGCCGTCGCCACCGCGCGGGCCCGGGCCGCGCGCTCCGGCTCGCGGCGCAGCAGCCGCAGCGCCGCGAGAGCCGCGCCCACCGCGGCGGGGGCGAGACCGGTGTCGAAGATGAAGGTGCGGGCCGCGTTGACCAGGTGGTCGATGACCTGTGCGGAGCCAAGGACGGCGCCGCCCTGACTGCCGAACGACTTGGAGAGCGTGACGGTCACCACCACGCCCGGATCGCCCGCGAGCCCCGCCGCGTGCGGGGCGCCCCGACCGCCTTCGCCGAGGACACCGAGCCCGTGCGCGTCGTCGACGACCAGCCCGGCGCCGTGCTCCCGGCAGACGTCCGCGAGGCCGCCGAGCGGGGCCGCGTCGCCGTCCACCGAGAAGACCGTGTCGGACACGACGACGGCCGGCCCGGTGCGGGTGCCGAGCGCCTTGCGTACGGCGTCCGGGTCGGCGTGGGCGACGACCTGGGTCGTCCCGCGGGCGAGCCGGCAGCCGTCGATGAGCGAGGCGTGGTTGCCCGCGTCCGAGACGATCAGGGAGCCGTGCGGCGCGAGCGCGGTGACCGCGGCCAGGTTGGCGGCATACCCCGAGGAGAAGACGAGCGCCGACTCGAATCCGCAGAAGTCCGCCAGCTCGCGTTCGAGTTCCCCGTGCAGTTCGGTGGTGCCGGTGACGAGCCGGGAGCCGGTGGCGCCGCCGCCCCAGACGCGGGCCGCGTCCGCCGCCGCGCCGGTGATCTCGGGATGGCGGGCGAGGCCGAGGTAGTCGTTGCTCGCGAGGTCCAGGAGCGGGGAGTCGGCGGGGCGCGGCTTCAAGGTCCGTACGAGGCCCGCTCGACGGCGAAGACAGTCCTGCTCGTCGATCCAGCCGAACGGCGATCCCGCCATGTGTCCTCCGCGCCTCGGGTGTCTTGTTTTGTAGGCAGTTCACAGACCCTAGCGGCCCCCTCTGCCGCCCAGGATGTGGCAATACCCACACGTCGAACCGTCTCTGTTGTGCAAACTCTCCTTGGCCCGGACCGGTCGCATACGTCAGGATCGGGCCTCATGGACCTGCTGAACACGCTGGTGGACAAGGGGCTTCGGCGCGAGCTGCCGACCCGCGACGAGGCGCTGGCCGTACTGGCCACGTCCGACGACGACGTGCTCGACGTGGTGGCCGCGGCCGGCAAGGTGCGCCGTCACTGGTTCGGCCGCCGCGTGAAACTGAATTACCTGGTCAACCTCAAGTCCGGCTTGTGTCCCGAGGACTGCTCGTACTGCTCGCAGCGCCTCGGTTCCACGGCCGGCATCCTCAAGTACACCTGGCTCAAGCCGGACGAGGCCTCGCAGGCCGCGGCGGCCGGGCTGGCCGGCGGCGCCAAGCGGGTCTGTCTGGTGGCCAGTGGCCGCGGCCCGACGGACCGTGACGTGGACCGGGTCTCCGACACCATCAAGGCGATCAAGGACCAGAACGAGGACGTCGAGGTCTGCGCCTGTCTGGGGCTGCTCTCCGACGGTCAGGCCGAGCGGCTGCGCGAGGCGGGAGCCGACGCCTACAACCACAACCTGAACACGTCCGAGGGGACGTACGGGGAGATCACGACCACGCACACGTACGCCGACCGGGTGGACACGGTCCAGAAGGCGCACGCGGCCGGCCTGTCCGCCTGCTCGGGTCTGATCGCGGGCATGGGCGAGAGCGACGAGGACCTCGTCGACGTCGTCTACGCCCTTCGTGCACTGGACCCCGACTCGGTTCCGGTCAATTTTCTGATCCCCTTCGAGGGCACCCCGCTCGCCAAGGAGTGGAACCTCACCCCGCAGCGGTGTCTGCGGATCCTCGCGATGGTGCGGTTCGTCTGCCCCGACGCGGAGGTGCGCATCGCGGGTGGCCGCGAGGTGCATCTGCGCACGATGCAGCCGCTCGCCCTGAACCTGGCCAACTCGATCTTCCTCGGCGACTACCTCACGAGCGAGGGCCAGGCCGGCAAGGCCGACCTGGACATGATCGCGGACGCCGGGTTCGAGGTGGAGGGCGCGGGCGAGATCACGCTGCCCGAGCACCGTGTCGCGGCGGGCGGCGGCTGCGGGTCGCATGCGGGCGCCGGTTGCGGGTCGCACGAGGGTGCGGGGTGCGGATCGCACGAGGGCGGCGGCGTGTGCGGCACGGCTGCCGTGACGGCTGCGGCTGCTCCGGCTTCGGCGGCGCCCACGGACGTGTCCGAAGCGCGTACGGATCTCGTCGCGGTACGCCGCCGGGGTGCCGGAACGGATCTCGCGCCCAATGCCTGACCTGTCCGTTCCCGAGCTGCTGGACCTCGACCGGCGGCACGTCTGGCACCCCTACGGGCCGATGCCCGGACGCCAGGAGCCGCTCGTCGTGGAGTCGGCGAGCGGGGTGCGCCTGCGGCTCGCGGACGGCTCGGGCGAGTTGGTCGACGGGATGTCGTCCTGGTGGTCGGCGATCCACGGTTACAACCACCCGGTGCTCAACGACGCGGCGCGCGGCCAGCTGGAGCGCATGAGCCATGTCATGTTCGGCGGGCTCACGCACGAGCCCGCCGTACAGCTGGCGAAACGCCTTGTCGACATGTCTCCCGAGGGTCTGGAGCATGTCTTCCTCGCGGACTCCGGTTCGGTCTCCGTCGAGGTCGCCGTCAAGATGTGCCTGCAGTACTGGCGTTCGCTCGGCCGTCCCGCCAAGCAGCGGCTGCTGACCTGGCGCGGCGGCTATCACGGCGACACCTGGCAGCCGATGTCGGTGTGCGACCCCGAGGGCGGGATGCACGAGCTGTGGCAGGGCGTGCTGCACCGGCAGGTGTTCGCCGACACGCCGCCGGCCGCGTACGAGGAGTCGTACGCCGATCATCTGCGTGAGCTGATCGAGCGGCACGCCGACGAGCTGGCAGCGGTGATCGTGGAGCCCGTGGTGCAGGGCGCGGGCGGCATGCGCTTCCACTCCCCCGCCTATCTGCGGGTGCTGCGCGAGGCGTGCGACGCGCACGACGTGCTGCTCGTGTTCGACGAGATCGCAACGGGGTTCGGCCGCACGGGTGCGCTGTTCGCGGCGGACCACGCGGGCGTGACGCCGGACGTGATGTGCGTCGGCAAGGCACTGACCGGCGGCTATCTGACGATGGCGGCCACGCTGTGCACGGCCCGGGTGGCCGACGGGATCTCGCGGGGCGAGGTCCCGGTGCTCGCCCACGGGCCGACCTTCATGGGCAACCCGCTCGCCGCCGCCGTGGCCTGCGCCTCCGTCGACCTGCTGCTCGCCCAGGACTGGCAGACCGAGGTCAAGCGCATCGAGACGGGGCTGCGGGAGGGGCTGGCGCCGGCGGCCGACCTGCCGGGCGTCCGGGACGTCCGCGTCCTCGGCGCGATCGGTGTCGTCCAGCTCGACCACGACGTCGACATGGCGGCGGCGACGAGGGCGGCGGTGCGCGAGGGCGTCTGGCTGCGGCCGTTCCGCGACCTCGTCTACACGATGCCGCCGTACGTCACGGGTGACGCGGACGTCGCCCGGATCACGCGCGCGGTGTGCGCTGCCGCGCAGGAAGGCTGAGCCGGAGTGTCGGTACTGGTGATCACGGGAACGGGCACGGAGGTCGGCAAGACGATCACGACCGCCGCCGTCGCGGCGGCGGCGGTCGCCGCCGGACGCTCCGTGGCCGTGCTCAAGCCCGCCCAGACGGGTGTACGACCGGACGAGCGCGGCGACGCCGACGAGGTGGTCCGGCTCGCGGGCCCCGTCGCGGCGCGTGAACTCGCGAGGTATCCCGAGCCGTTGGCGCCCGGGACCGCCGCGCGCCGGGCCGGTCTCGCGCCGGTGCGGCCGAAGGAGGTGGCGGAGGCGGCCGCCGAGCTGGCGACCGCGTACGACCTCGTGCTGGTCGAGGGCGCGGGCGGTCTGCTCGTCCGCTTCGACGACGAGGGCGGCACGCTGGCCGACGCCGCCCGGCTGCTGTCCGCACCGGTGCTGGTGGTTGCCGCGGCGGGGCTCGGCACGCTGAACACGACCGAGCTCACCGCCCATGAACTCCGCGCCCGCGGGCTCGACTTCGCGGGCGTGGTCATCGGCAGCTGGCCCATGTCCCCCGACCTCGCCTCCCGTTGCAACCTCGCGGACCTCCCGGCGGTGGCCAGGGCCCCGCTGCTCGGCGCGGTGCCCGCGGGGGCCGGAGCCCTGCCACCCGCCGACTTCCGCACGGCGGCGGCGAGTTGGCTGGCTCCGCGGCTCGGCGGGACATGGGACGCGGAGGCGTTCGCGGCGCGGGAAACGCGGCAGACGTAGGGGAGGCGTCATGGGCATGGGCTACGAGCACGAACATCTGCTGCCGCTGGTGAAGGCGCTCCTCACCGCCGGAAACCGGCTGCAGCCGCACCCGGCCACCGACCAGCCCTTCCGGCCCAGCCAGGGCGGCCCATACTGCCCTTTGGTCGATCCGATCGACTTCGACGTCGTCAGAGACCTCCCCCGGCGGGCCGAAGTGCTGCTCGACGAGGACAACGACGCGATCTCCTGCCGGCATTGCTGGGCAATGATCTACGGCGGCGACCACGTGCACGAGACGCTGTTCCAGCGCCGCTGACACCGGCTCTCACCCCCCGTCCTCCCCCACCTGCCCCAGCAGCCGCACCAGCTCGATCCGTGAGCGGATGCCCAGCCGGGTGAAGACGCCGCGCAGGTGGTGGTCGATCGTTCGTGGACTCAGCAGCAGACGGCCGGCGATCTCACGGTTGGTGGCTCCGTCGGCGGCCATACGGGCGACCAGGAGCTGCTGGGCGGTGAGGCGGCCGGCGAGGTCGTCGGCGCCGCGCGCGGGTGCGGCGGGTTCGCCGAGGGCGCGCAGTTCGGCGCGGGCCCGGGCCGCGCAGTGCGGGGAGCCGAAGTGCTCGAAGGCTTCGAGGGAGCTGTGCAGCCGGTCGCGGGCCTCGGTGCGCCGGCGCAGCCGCCGCAGGGCGCCGCCGAACAGCAGCTCCGTGCGGGCGCGTTCGAACTCCCGGGTGCCGACGGCATGCAGGTCGAGTGCGGTGCGGTAGTGCTCGACGGCGTCCTCCCCGGGGGCGAGGAGGGCTCGGCAGCGGGCGCTGAGGGCCAGGTCGTCGGGGCTGCGGACGGTGCGTGCCCAGTGGTCGTAGTCGGCGTGGGCGGCCACCGCGACCCGGGTGTCGCCGGTGTGGACGGCGGCTTCGACGTAGAGCGGGGTGGCGAGGTGGCGGATGGCCCGGTGGCCGTGTCCGGGGCCGTATCCGGCGAGCGCCCGCAGCCGGGCGGCGGAGGCGGCGAAGCGGCCGGCGGTGAGGTCGAGGAGGGCGAGGGCGAACAGCGACAGCGCGGCGGGCAGGCCGAGTCCGCGGGCCAGCGCGTACGCGCGGGCGGCCTCGGCACGCTCCCGGCAGGCCTCCTCCTCGCCCGCGACGGCCGCGAACAGGGCGAGGGCGGCCTGCAGATGGCAGGCGCCGTTGTCCTGGCCGGTGGCGTACGCCTGCCGCAGCGCCTCCAGTGCCCCGGCCTCGGCGGCGCGCGGACGTCCGGTCCAGAAGTCGGCGTAGGCCCGGAACTCCATGGCCTGCGAAACGGTGACCGTCTCGCCCCTGGCCCTCGCCGCGGCGGCCGCCCGCACCGTGGCGGTGGCGGCTGCGGTGTGGTCGCCGAGCATCAGCGCCGCTATCCCGGAGTGGATCAGCAGGGTGGGGTCGCCGCCGGGGCCGCAGCGTCCTGCGGTCGCCCGGAGTGCGCTGCGCGCGTCGTCGTAGCGCCCCTCGAAAGCTGCCGCGAGTCCGCCGAGCGTGCCGGGCGGCACGAGCCCGAACCGGTCGGCGACGGCGGCCGCCTCGCGGCATCGGCGCAGGTCCCCGGTGTAGATGACGGCTTCGGTGGCCCGGGCGAGGAGGTGCACGGCCGCGTCGGGACGGTCCGCGAGGGCGCCGTCGCCTGCGAGGCGGACCGTCGCCGTCAGCAGTGCGTCGAACGCTTCCGTGGCGTTCCCCGCGCGTAGAGCGAGCAGTCCGCCGAGGGCGTCGTCGTCGGTGCGGGCGACGAGGCGGCGGGCGCGGTCGCCGTCTCCGGAGTGCCAGGCGTCGGCGGCGGCCTGCCCGAACAGCCGTGAGCGGTCGCGGAGTTCGGGTGCCAGGTTGGCGGCGCGCTCGGCGAGGGCGCAGGCCAGCGCCGGTTCGCCGGCGGCACGCACCGTGTCGGCGGCGACGCGCAGTTCGGCCGCGAGCCGTCGGCTGGGGCCGAGCGCGGCGGCGCCGCGGTGCCAGGACCGCCGGGGTGCTTCACCCGCGTCGCACAGCACCCGGGCGAGCAGCTGGTGGGCCTCGCGCCGGTCCTCGGCCGAGGCGGTCTCGTAGGCGGCGATCCGCGTCCACGGGTCGCGGAAGACGATCCCGCCGGCCGTGGCATGGGCGAGCCCGGCGGCCTCGGCCGCGTCGAGGGGCCGGGTGTCGAGCCGGGCCGCGGTGAGCGCGCGCAGGAAGGCGTGGGTGGTGACCGGGTACTGGTCGGCCGCGGCGAGCAGCAGGAGCCGTCGGGTGTTCTCGGGCAGTGCGCGGATCTCGCGCCGGTGTCCGCGCAGCAGGGCGGGCGCCAGGGTGGCGGGCTCCGCCGGGAGGGGTTCGAGGCCGGTGAGCTGGGACTCGCTGAGGACCGAGGCGAGTTCCACGGCGGCGCGCGGGTCGCCGTGCGCGGCACGAAGCACTCGTACGCGTACGCCCTCGGAAAGTGGGGGGCCGAGGTGCTGCCACGCGTGCGTGTCGTGCTGTGCCGAAGTCTGCGGAAGAGGCGGGGGGTTCCACGGAGGCGCCACGATCTTGATGTTACTGGCGGGTTAACTGACTAGTAAAGACCGGCGATTTCACCGATGCGGCGCGCGTGGACCCGGCCGGACACTCCGGGAAACCCCACCCGTATCAGGAGGCACCATGCAACGCCGCATGCGCCGTATCGTCGCGGTCCTCTCGGCCGTGACCGCCTCGCTTCTTCTGTCCCTCTCCCTGACCGCCTCCCCCGCTCAGGCCGCCGCCCACAACCCGATCGTCTTCGTGCACGGGATCAGCAGTTCGTCGAGCAGCTGGGACGACTGGATCGCCGACTTCGAGGCGGACGGCTACAGCGCCTCCGAGCTGGACGCGTGGTCCTACGACTGGTCCCAGTCGAACGTGACCACCGCGCAGCAGCTGGCCACCGAGGTCAGGAGCGTGCTCGCCCGGACCGGCGCCTCCAAGGTGGACCTGGTCGTCCACTCCATGGGTGCGCTGAGCGCGCGGTACTACCTCAAGAACCTCGGCGGGACCGCGTACGTCGACGACTTCGTCTCCGCCGCCGGGGTGAACCACGGGACCACGACGGCCTCCTGGTGCAAGTGGCTCTACACGTCCTGCGCGGAGATGTACACCGGCAGCTCGTTCCTGACCTCGCTGAACTCCGGGGACGAGACACCGGGCAGCGTCTCCTACGCCAGCTACTGGTCGAACTGCGACGACGCGCTCACCCCGGACACCACCGCGATCCTGAGCGGCGCCACCAACGTCGAGGTCGGCTGCATATCGCACACCGACATGAACAACGACTACGGCGTCTACGGGCAGGTGCGCGACTTCGTCGCCTGACGGGTCCGCGCCCCCGTCGTGCGGTCCCGGACCGACCGGAACCGCTCGGCGGGGGTGCGGCGCACCGACCCGGGGCACAATCGGGGTAAGGCCCGTCCGCCCCGGGAGGTCCCCATGCCGCTACGGTCCGCACGCTCCGGCAAGGTGCCGCGGGACGCAGTCCACCATCCGCTGTTCGCCCGCTACTACGCCCGCATCAGCGTGAGCGCCGAGACCAGGTTCGGGATGGGCGGCGTACGCGATCGGCTGCTGGCCGGGCTGTCCGGCCGGGTCATCGAGATCGGCGCGGGCAACGGCCTGAACTTCGCGCACTACCCGAGCACCGTCTCGGAGGTCGTGGCGATCGAACCGGAGCGCCTGCTGCGGCAGCTGGCCGTGGAGGCGGCCCTGCGCGCGGACGTGCCCGTCGACGTGGTGCCGGGCGCAGCGGAGGCGCTGCCGGTCAAGAGCGAGGCGTTCGACGCCGCGGTGGTGTCGCTGGTGCTGTGCAGTGTGCGGGACGTGCCACGCGCGCTCGGTGAACTGCGGCGGGTGCTGCGGCCGGGCGCCACCGTGCGGTTCTTCGAGCACGGCAGGGGCGGCGGGCGCGCGATGAGCTCCGCCCAGCGCGGCCTGGACCGCACGCTGTGGCCGCGGCTCGCCGGCGGCTGCCATCTGGCCCGGGACCCGGTCGCCGCGCTGCGCGACGCCGGGTTCGAACTGGGCCCCTACCAGCGGCTGTTGATGCCGGAGAAGGGGCCACGGCTGCCCACCTCGTACTGCGTGCTGGGCAGTGCGTGGCGCCCTCGTCTCTCCGAGGAAGAGGCCTCCCACAAGGCAGCGTCATAGGCTCCAGCGGCGCAGCTCGCGCGCGATGTCGGCGACGGTCGCGTCACCGCCCTTGACCAGCCGCGCGAGCTCGCGGACCTGCTCGGGCGAGGTGACGACCTTGAGGCCGCTCGCGACGAGATAGGCGTAGGCGACGGCCGTGGCGAACATCGCGTTGGAGCGTTCGAGTGCCGGGACGTGCAGCAGGAGCTGGAGCAGCGCGGCGGCGCGGCGGTGGGGGCTGTCGTAGACGGGAATGCCGAATATCTCCGCCTCGTGCCGGCTGACGGCGGCGACGAGGGCTCCCCAGTCGGTGACCTGGGGGTCTCCGGGCGTCTTCTGTTCGGCGATCATGAGAAGCCAGGCAAGGTCGACTCTGAGACTGCTCAAGGGATCAGTGACGACCTTCGCGGGTGCCTTCGCGGTCCGCGCCGAACTCCTCGGCGAAGACGGATCCGTACTGCTTCATGAAATCGGCGGCGGCCTCGACGAAGGTGTGTCCCACTTCGCCGGTGTCCTGCCTGACCAGTTCCTCGATGTAGCGGTTCACACTCATGCCGCGCTCCAGGGCTCGTTCACGGGCGGCCCGGGCGGTGCCCTCGTCCACCCGTACGTTCAGCTGCGTCTTCGCCATACCTCGAAGCTAGCGCTGCAGCGCTAGCACCGGCAAGAGGGTCCGAGGCACGCCTCTGGGTGCCCCTTACACGGGTATCAGGGACCCACCCTGGGGTGGAGCATGCCCGGCACCTCGGGGGGATACCGACTGTGCCTCGGATCACACTAGGCTCGGGCGGGACAAGGGAGTCGGGACGTCCATCACTGAGGAGGCGGCCTTGTCCACAGCAGCTGCGGAGCACCCTGCAGGCCGGCCGGGGGCCGACGGGACCGCCGCCCGCGCCCGCGGTCTGACGAAGGCGTACGGCACCGGTGAGACGGCGGTGCTCGCGCTCGACTCGGTCGACGTGGACATCACGCGCGGCCGCTTCACCGCCGTGATGGGGCCCTCGGGCTCCGGGAAGTCCACCCTCATGCACTGCCTGGCGGGACTCGACACGGTCTCGGCGGGACAGGTGTGGCTCGGCGACACCGAGATCACCGGGCTGAAGGAACGCGAGCTGACGCGGCTGCGCCGGGACCGGATCGGTTTCATGTTCCAGTCCTTCAACCTGATCCCGACACTGAACGCCGCCGAGAACATCACGCTGCCCATGGACATCGCGGGCAAAAAGCCCGACGAGAAGTGGCTGGACCAGGTCATCGACACGCTGGGGCTGCGGGACCGGCTCAAGCACCGGCCCGCTCAGCTGTCCGGCGGTCAGCAGCAGCGGGTGGCCTGCGCGCGGGCGTTGGCCTCCCGGCCCGAGCTGATCTTCGCGGACGAGCCCACGGGCAACCTGGACTCGCGAGCGGGCCTCGAGGTCCTCGGCATCCTGCGCGACGCAGTGGACGGCCTGGGCCAGACCGTGGTCATGGTCACCCACGACCCGGGCGCCGCCGCCCACTCCGATCTGGTGCTCTTCCTCGCCGACGGGCGGATCGTGGACGAGATGGCGCGGCCGACGGCCGAAGCGGTACTCGAACGCATGAAGCGTTTCGACACGATCCGGGCGAACTTCGACGGTGACGGCGACCTTCACGCGGTCGGCGACGGTGACGCTCACCCGGCCGGCGACGACGCCTCCGACGACGTATCCCTCGACAAGGACTGAGGCCGTGCTCAAGGCGACCCTGCGGAGCTTCCTGGCACACAAGGGGCGGCTGCTCCTGTCGGCGTTGGCCGTCGTCCTGTCCGTGGCGTTCGTCGCGGGCAGTCTGATCTTCTCGGACACGGTCACCCGCACCTTCGACCGGCTCTTCGCCTCCACATCGGCCGATGTGGTCGTGAACCCGAAGGACGATCTCGACTCACAGATCTCCTCCGGGGCCACCGCCACCGTGCCCGCCTCCCTCGCGGAGCGGCTGAAGAAGATCGACGGCGTCGCCGCGACCCATGTGGACGCCTCCGTCCAGAACATCACGGTGGTCGACAGCGACAACGACGCGGTCGGACCGACCACCGGGGCCCCCACCATCGTCACCAACTGGGAGGTCACCGACCGCAGTCCGGTGAAGCTGACCTCCGGCCACGCCCCGCACGGGGCCGCCGAGGCGCTCCTCGACGCGGACACGGCGAAGAAGAAGCACGTGCGCATCGGCGACACCCTAACGGTGCAGCCGCGCGCCCACCCCTTCAAGGTGAAGGTCGTGGGCATCGCCACGTTCACCACCACGAACCCGGGCGCCGCACTCGTCTTCCTCGACACCCCCACCGCGCAGACGAAGCTGCTGGGCAGCGCCGGCGCGGCCACCAGCATCTCGCTGGACGCCGCGAAGGGCGTCAGCGACGACGTGCTCAAGCAGCGCGTCGCGGCCGAACTCGGCTCGAACACCTACGACGTGAAGACCGCGGACGAGCAGGCCAAGTCCGACGCGGCCGACATCGGCGGCTTCCTCGACGTCATCAAGTACGTGATGCTCGGCTTCGCCGGGATCGCCGTCCTCGTCGGCGTCTTCCTCATCGTCAACACGTTCTCGATGCTCATCGCCCAACGCACCCGGGAGCTGGGCCTGTTGCGCGCGCTGGGCGCCGACCGGCGGCAGGTGCGCCGGTCCGTGCTCACCGAGGCGGCACTGCTCGGCCTGGTCGGCTCGACGCTCGGGCTCGCCGCGGGCATCGGGCTGGCGGCCGGACTGATCGAGCTCATGGGCGTGTTCGGCATGAACCTCAAGTCCACCGAGATGGTGATCGGCTGGGTGACGCCTGTCTCGGCGTACGTCGTCGGAGTCGGCGTCACGTTCGTGGCCGCGTATCTCCCGGCCCGGCGCGCGGCCGGCGTCTCCCCCATGGCGGCCCTCGCGGACGCCGAGATCGCCGGTGTGGGAAAGCCGTTGCGGGTACGGGCGATCGTGGGCGCGATCGTCGGAGCGGCCGGCGCCGCCGCGCTCGCGGGGTGTGCCACGGCGACGAAGACCGCGTCGGCTGCGTCCCTGCTGGGGCTCGGCGTGGTCCTCACCCTCATCGCCACCGTGATCGCGGGACCGCTGCTGGTCCGCCCGGTGATCCGGGTCCTCGGCGCCGGTTTCCCCGCCCTGTTCGGCTCGGTCGGCCGGATGAGCCAGCGCAACGCGCTGCGCAATCCGCGGCGCACGGGCGCCACCGCGGCCGCCCTCATGGTGGGCCTCGCACTGGTCGGCGGCATGTCCGTGGCCAGCGCCTCCATGAGCAAGTCCTTCGACCAGCAGATCGACAAGTCGCTGGGCGCCGACTTCGTGGTGCAGAACAGCAACTTCGTCCCGTTCACCCAGGAGATCGCCGCGAAGGTGAGCGCCACGGACGGCGCGGGACTCGTCGTACGACAGCGGTACACGCCGCTCGCCGTTCACCTTCCGGACGGCAAGCGCGTCAAGACGGCCGCCGCTGCCTACGAGCCCCGGCTCGACGACGTCGCCCACATCACCTACGCGCAGGGAAACACCGCCGCGGCGCTCGCGGACGGCGCCCTCGGCATGGACGTGGACTTCGCGAAGGACCACCACGTACGGATCGGCAGCACGATCTCCGTCGAGTTCCCGGCCGGCCGCAGAGCCGAGCTGAAGGTGGGCGCGCTCACCGACCAGGACGGCTCCGACGGGTTCGGGATGCAGGGCGGTCTGTTCTTCGGGTTCGGGACCATCGAGAAGTACGTGCCCGGCGCGCAGGACCTGGCGCTGTACGTGAACGCCAAGCCGGGCACGAGCGAGGACCAGCTGCGCGCCCATCTGGACAAGACGCTCGACCCGTACCCCCAGGTTCAGGTGCGCGACATCGCCGACTACAAGCAACTGGTCCACGACCAGATCGCCGTGCTGCTCTACCTCGTGTACGCGCTGCTCGGCCTCGCGATCGTCATCGCGGTGCTCGGCGTGGTCAACACCCTTGCCCTGTCGGTCGTGGAGCGCACCCGCGAGATCGGACTGCTGCGCGCCATCGGGCTCGCCCGACGTCAGCTGCGCCGCATGATCCGGCTGGAGTCGGTGATGATCGCCGTGTTCGGCGCGGTCCTGGGGCTCGCGCTGGGGCTGGTGTGGGGCGTCTGCGTACAGCAGGTGCTGGCGCTGCAGGGCATGAAGGCGCTGGCCGTGCCGTGGAGCACCATCGTCGGGGTGGTGGTGGGTTCGGCGGTCGTGGGCATCGTGGCGGCACTGCTGCCCGCACTGCGCGCATCGTGGATGAACGTACTTGCGGCGATCGCTCACGAGTGATCGACTCTCAACTCCACCACCATCGAGGAGAGTTCATGCCGCGGCCATTCCGATTCGGTGTCAACCTGCTCTCCTCCGCACCCGCCGAGGAGTGGCGCGCGAAGTGCCGCCGGGCCGAGGCACTGGGATACGACGTGATCCTGGTCCCCGATCACCTCGGCATGCCCGCCCCGTTCCCGGCGCTGGTCGCCGCGGCCGAGGCGACCGAGCGGCCGCGCGTGGGCACGTTCGTCCTCAACACGGGTTTCTGGAACCCGGCGTTGCTGGCCCGCGAGGTCGCGACCACGGACGCGCTGACTGGCGGGCGCCTCGAACTCGGGCTGGGCACCGGCTACGTACAGGCCGAACACGACACGGCAGGCCTGCCGTTCGGCACACCGGGCGAGCGCGTCGACCATCTTCTGCGTACGGTCGAGGAGTTGGACCGGCTTCTCGGTTCGCCCGAGCACCAGCCGCGGCCCGTGCAGAAGCCCCGGGTTCCGCTGCTGATCGGGGGCAACGGCGAGCGGATGCTGAAGCTGACCGCCGAGCACGCCGACATCGCGGCGTTCGCCGGGGCGCGCTCGGTGGCGGGCAGCACGACGGGCGCGCTCGCGCCGCTCACCGCCGAGGAACTCGACGAGCGCGTCGCCGCCTACCGGCGGTTCGCGACCGGCCGCGCCGAGCCCGCCGAGCTGAACCTGCTGCTCCAGCTGGTCGCCGTCACCGAGGACCGCAGCGCCGCGGTGCAGGATCTGCTCTCCCGTGTTCCGCAGCTGACCGAGGAGCAGGTCCTTGATCTTCCGATCGTCCTCGTGGGGACCGTGGAGGAGATCACCGCACAGCTGCGGGCACGGCGGGAACGGTACGGATTCTCGTACCTGACCGTCCTGGAACCCCACATGGAGGCGTTCGGGGCGGTCGTCGAGGCGCTGCGCGGGGAGTGATCCGGGGGCTGTCCGCGTCGCGGAATCCGGCGGTTCGAGGACGATACGCTCACGGGATGCTCGAGAATCCTCCTCCCTGCCCGAAGTGCTCGTGCGAGTACACCTACGAGATGAACGCCCTGATGGTGTGCCCCGAGTGCGGCCACGAATGGGTCCCCGCCGAGGCCGGCACCGAGGGCGCCGACGTGGCCGGGGAGCACGTCGTCAAGGACGCCGTCGGCAATGTGCTCCAGGACGGCGACAGCGTGGTGGTCGTGAAGGCGCTCAAGGTCAAGGGGAGCCCGTCGGGGATCAAGGCCGGCACCAAGGTGCGCAACATCCGGCTGGTCGACGGTGTCGACGGTCATGACATCGACTGCAAGGTCGACGGCTTCGGGGCGATGCAGCTCAAGTCGAGTGTGGTCAAGAAAGCCTGATCGCACGAGGGGCCCCGTGCGGGGCCGCCAAGGCCGCAGCCGGATGCGGAATTGCTAAATTTCGCAATTGGTTAGATGCTTTGTTGGCTGTGCTCGCAGGTAGCCGCGGGCACAGCCTTTCGCATCCGCCCCGGGGTGGGGCCTTGAAGGGAAGCCGAGGGGTCGTGTCCGTACCGCTGCACCAGGCGAAGACCGAGTTCTTCTCGACCGTGCGGGAAGCCGAGGCCGTCGCGCGATGACCACGGCATCCAGCCGGGCGCGGGCCCGGTTCACCGCGCTGCTGCCCGGCCGAGGCGACCTGGCTCAGATGCGGCGCGACCCGCGCCGGGACCTGCTCGCGGGGCTGACCGTCGCGATCGTCGCACTGCCGCTCGCGCTCGGCTTCGGTGTCTCCTCGGGTCTTGGCGCGGAGGCGGGCCTGGCGACCGCCGTGGTCGCGGGCGCGCTCGCCGCGGTCTTCGGCGGGTCCAACCTCCAGGTGTCCGGCCCGACGGGTGCGATGACGGTGGTCCTCGTGCCGATCGTGGACCGGTACGGGCCGACCGGGGTGCTCACCGTCGGCCTTGTGGCGGGTGTCATGCTCGTCGGCCTGGCCGCGCTGCGGGCCGGTAAATACATGCAGTACGTGCCCGCCCCGGTCGTCGAGGGCTTCACCCTCGGCATCGCCTGCGTGATCGGTCTGCAGCAGGTTCCCAACGCCCTCGGCGTGCCCAAGCCCGGGGGCGATCGCGTGCTCGTGGTGACCTGGCGGGCCGTCGAGGCGTTCGCCAGGACCCCGAACTGGACGGCCATCGGCTTCGCGATCGCGGTGGCCGCCGTCATGCTGCTCGGCGCCCGCTGGCGGCCGACCGTCCCGTTCTCCATCGTGACCGTGATCGCCGCGACGGCCGTCGCACAGCTCGCGCACCTGGACGCGGCGAAGCCGATCGGCGAGCTGCCCTCGGGGCTGCCCCTGCCGGATTTGTCCTTCCTCGACCTCGGCTCGCTCGGGTCGCTGCTCGCCCCCGCCGTGGCGGTCGCCGCCCTGGCCGCGCTGGAGTCACTGCTGTCGGCGTCGGTGGCCGACGGCATGACCGTGGGCCAGCAGCACGATCCGGACCGGGAGCTGTTCGGGCAGGGTCTGGCCAACATCGCCGCCCCGCTGTTCGGCGGTGTCCCCGCGACCGGCGCGATCGCCCGTACCGCGGTCAACGTCCGCACCGGCGCGACTTCCCGGCTGGCCGCCCTCACCCACGCCGCGGTACTGGCCGTGATCGTCTTCGCCGCCGCCCCCCTCGTCTCGAAGATTCCGCTGGCCGCCCTGGCTGGTGTCCTGCTGGCAACCGCGATCCGCATGGTCGAGGTGAGCTCGCTGCGCGCCATGGCCAAGGCGACCCGCTCGGACGCACTCATCCTCGTCCTCACCGCCGCCGCGACCCTGGCCCTCGACCTCGTCTACGCGGTCATCGTCGGCCTGGTCGTGGCGGGTGCCCTCGCCCTGCGCGCCGTTGCCAAGCAGGCCCGCTTCGATCAGGTGCCGCTGGACCGAGGCGACCACAGCGCCGAGGAACACGCGCTGCTGGCCGAGCACATCGTGGCGTACCGCATCGACGGTCCGCTGTTCTTCGCCGCCGCGCACCGCTTCCTGCTGGAGCTGACCGAGGTGGCCGACGTCCGGGTTGTCATCCTGCGTATGTCGCGGGTCTCCACGATGGACGCCACCGGAGCGCTGGTCCTCAAGGACGCGGTGGAGAAGCTGAAGCGGCGCGGCATTCTCGTCCTCGCCTCCGGGATCCGCCCCGGCCAGCGTCAGGTCCTCGACTCCGTCGGCGCGCTGGACCTGCTGCGCCACGAGGGTGGGGAGTACGCCACCACGCCCGAGGCGATCCGGGGCGCGCGCGACCACCTGGAGTCGGCCGGTGTCCTTTCGGCCGTCCCGGCCCAGCCGGCTTCGGCCGGCAGCGAGGAAGCGGCGCGATGAGTACCCGTCCCGCCGTACTGCGTATGACCGAGGTCTCCGGCGCGGATTCGGCGTGGCCGGTGCCGCACGCGAGGATAGGGCGCATGTTCTTGACGAGTGGTTGGATGCGATGCGCCGAGGCCCGGCCGCTGATGCCGTGCCGCTGCACAGGGGAGGGGACGGCACGGTGAGTACGCCGCTGTACCAGCTGAAGGCCGAGTTCTTCAAAACCCTCGGTCACCCGGCCCGTATCCGCGTCCTGGAGCTGCTGAGCGAGCGCGAGCACGCGGTCGCCGAGATGCTGCCCGAGGTGGGGATCGAGCCGGCGCATCTCTCGCAGCAACTGGCCGTGCTGCGCCGGGCGAACCTGGTCGTGACGCGCAAGGAGGGCTCGATGGTGTATTACTCGCTGACGAGCCCGCATGTGGCCGAGCTGCTGCGGGTGGCACGCACGATCCTGTCGGGCGTGCTGGCCGGCCAGGCCGAACTGCTCGCCGACCTGCAAGCGGCCCGCACCGAGGGGAAAGGGCCCTCGTAGCGTTGGCCTTCGAACCGCGGCCGTCTCCTGCGAGTTGATGCCGCCGGCGCCCGCGTCGGCGGCGAACCTGTCGCGAACCTTGCCGTTGGCCGGATGCCGAACTGGTCGTCGCCTCCCGGCCGTTGGCCGTCACCGGCGTCTACAGGCCCCTTGCAGCCGAGGCTGCTGCCTGCCTCCTCACCTGGCCCGCGAGGCCGAACAGCCGTGCCACGAGAGCCTTCCGAAACACCTCCTTCATCCACGAAGTATTTAGGGGTAACGACTCGCTCCTAGCGTCCCCCGTCATGGACATGAGGATGAACAGCTCTCCGCACAGAGCACGCCTGTCCTTCCCGACTACGTCGCCGTGCCTCAAAGGCGAGACACCTCCGCAGGCAGTCCCCCACCCGCAGCAAGGAGGCGTGGCATGAGCACCGAGCCGCGACTGGCAGATGTCACCGAGCCGGTACCCGCGCAGAAGGCAGCGCCGGGTGCCGACCACTCCGCGAAAGAGACCCTGGAGGACTACACCCTCCGCTTCGCGCCCCGCAGTTACCGCCGCTGGACCCCGATGGTCGTGGCGACGACCGCACTCGGTGGCATCGCCTACATGGCCGACTTCTCCATCGGCGCCGGCATCGGGCTGGCCCATGGCACCGGAAACGCGCTCGTGGCGATCGCCGTGGCCGCCGTCGTCATCTTCGTCACCGGCTTCCCGCTCGCCTACTACGGCGCCCGCTACAACATCGACCTGGACCTGATCACCCGCGGCTCCGGCTTCGGCTACTACGGCTCGGTCCTGACCGGTGTCATCTTCGCCAGCTTCACCTTCATCTTCTTCGCCCTCGAAGGCTCGATCATGGCCCAGGGCCTCAAGCTGGGCCTCGGACTGCCGCTGTGGCTGGGCTATTTGGTCTCCACGCTGATGGTGATCCCGCTGGTGATCTACGGCATGAAGGCACTGAGCAAGCTGCAGGTGTGGACCACACCGGTCTGGCTGCTGTTGATGATCGCCCCGCTGGTCTATCTCATCTCCACCGACCCGGGCACGGTCGACCGCTTCCTCGGCTATGCCGGCACGGACGGCGACGGCGACGTCAACACCGCGTCGGTGCTGCTGGGCGCGGGCGTGTGTCTGTCGCTGATCGCGCAGATCGGTGAGCAGATCGACTACCTGCGCTTCATGCCGCCCAAGACCGAGGCGAACAAGCGCACTTGGTGGACCGCGGTGGTCATGGCCGGCCCCGGCTGGGTGGTGCTCGGCGCCCTGAAGCAGGCCATCGGCGTCTTCCTCGCCGTGTACATCCTGGCCAAGGTCGGGCCGGCCGCCGCGACCGAGCCGATCCAGCAGTTCCGCAGCGCCTTCGACGCGATGATGCCGTCCTGGCTGGTCCTCCCGCTGGCCGTGGCACTCGTCGTGATCAGTCAGATCAAGATCAACGTGACCAACGCCTACTCCGGCTCCCTGGCCTGGACGAACTCCTTCACCCGCATCACCAAGCACTACCCCGGCCGCATGGTCTTCGTCCTGGTCAACCTCGGCTTCGCGCTCGCCCTGATGGAGGCCGACATGTTCAGCTTCCTCAACGACATCCTCGGCTTCTACTCGAACTGCGCGATCGCCTGGGTGGTCACCGTCGCCACCGACATCGGCATCAACAAGTACCTGCTCAAACTCTCCCCGCTCCAGCCGGAGTTCCGCCGCGGCATGCTCTACGCCGTCAACCCGGTCGGCGTCGTCTCCTTCGTCGCCGCCTCCGGTCTGTCCATCGCCCTGTACTTCCACGCCCTCGGCGACACCCTCCAGCCGTACTCCCCCGTCGCCGCCGCCGTCATCGCCTTCGTCCTCACCCCGCTGATGGCCGTGGTCACCAAGGGCAAGTACTACCTGCGCCGCTCCGACGACGGCATCACCGAGCCCCTTCTCGACTCGGAGGGCAATCCGAGCGCGGTCACGTACGACTGCCACGTGTGCCGGCAGGAGTTCGAGCGCCCGGACGTGGCCGCCTGCCAGACGCACGACGCCGTCGTCTGCTCCCTCTGCCTGAGCACCGACAAGGCCGGCGACCACGTACTTTCGGCCGCGCCCGCCGGCACGTAACACTCCCGGGCACGCTTCCCACTCGGAAGAGACCGAAGGGCTCCCGCAACGCGCATCCTTGCGGGGGCCCTTCCCGCGCCGACCGCACCGCGAAGCAGAGAAACCGCTCGCGGCACAAACCGGCACTCTGCTTGGCTCACCCCATGAGCGATCTCCACATCCGCCACGCCACCCACTCCGACATCGACACCGTGCTGCGGTTCTGGCGCGACGCCGCGGAAGGAACCAGCATCAGTGACGACCACGACGGAGTGGCCGCACTCATCACGCGCGATCCCGAAGCCCTGCTCCTCGCAGAGCGGGACGGGCTCCTTGCCGGAACCGTGATAGCCGGCTTCGACGGTTGGCGCTGCTCCGCCTACCGACTCGCCGTGCACCCCGGCCACCGTCGGCAGGGCATCGCCACCGCCCTGCTGGAAGCAGCCGAACAACGCTTCGCCGCCCTCGGCGGACGACGCGTCGACGCCATGGTCCTGGAGGCCAACGAACAGGCCCACCACACCTGGGCTGCAGCCGGCTACCAGCGCGAGGACCACTGGCGTCGCTGGGTCAAGCCCCTGTAATCACAGAGCGCCGGATGAGGGTGAGCTGCCAGGATTCGAGGGGTTAGCGCCGCAGCGGACGAGCAACTTTGCCGATCCTTTACCATGGAGGATCAATCGTCCCCCTGACCGAAAGGTGTGAGCGTCCGCCCATGGGCGAGCCTCCCCGTACCCGACATCGCGCGATCCCCCCGTCCCTGGCCGATCATGGGACGGAGGTGACCCGATGACCGAAGTGCTCCTGCTCGGATTGGCGATCGTGCTCTCGCTGGCCTGCGGCGCGTTCGTCGCGGCGGAGTTCTCCCTGACGACCGTCGAGCGCAGCGAACTGGAGCGAGCCGTCGAGCGCGGTGAGCGCGGCGCCTCGGGCGCCCTCAAGGCCGTACGGAATCTGACGTTCCAGCTCTCCGGCGCCCAGCTCGGCATCACCGTCACCAACCTCGTGGTCGGCATGCTCGCCGAGCCGTCCATCGGCCGGCTCATCGCGGGGCCGCTGGAGTCGATCGGCGTTCCGCCCTCCGCCTCCACCTCGCTGGCGCTGGTCATCGGTACGGCCCTGTCGACGGTCTTTCTCATGGTCGTCGGCGAGCTGGTGCCCAAGAACTGGGCGATCTCCTCGCCGCTGGCCGTCGCCAAGCGTGTGGCGACGCCGCAGCGCTGGTTCAGCTCCGCGTTCCGCCCGTTCATCTCGCACCTCAACAACACCGCCAACCACGCCGTACGCCGTTTCGGCCTCGAACCCGCCGAGGAGCTCGCCTCCGCGCGCGGACCGCAGGAGCTGGTGGCCCTGGCCCGGCACTCCGCGAAGGCCGGCGCCCTGGAGGCGGACACCGCGGAACTGTTCGTGCGCACCCTCAACCTGGCCGACCTGACCGCCGAGAACGTGATGACCCCGCGCGTCCAGGTCATGGCGCTGGACGTCCAGGCCACGTGCGAGGACGTGGCGAACGCGACGCGGGCGACGGGGCTTTCCCGCTTCCCCGTGTACCGCGGCAACCTCGACTCGGTCGTCGGCGTCGCCCACATCAAGGACGTGCTGGCCGTGCCCGCCGACCGCCGGGCCCGCCACCCCGTCGCCCAGCTCATGCGCGAGCCCCTGCTCGTCCCGGAGTCGCTGACCGTCGACCGGCTCCTCGACCGGCTGTCCGGCAAGCGCACGATGGCCGTCGTCATCGACGAGTACGGCGGCACAGCGGGCGTCGCCACCCTGGAGGACATCGTCGAGGAGGTCGTCGGCGAGGTACGCGACGAGCACGACCCGCACGAGACGTCCGACCTGGCCCCGGCCGGCGCCGACGACGACGGCCGCGCCCTGTACTCGGCGGACGGCGCCGCCCGCACCGACCAGCTCGCCCGGGTCGGGCTGCGGGCACCCGACGGGCCCTACGAGACGCTGGCCGGTCTCGTCGCGACCGAGCTCGGCCGTATCCCCGCCGTCGGTGACACCGTCGAGGTCGTCGGCTGGCGGCTCGACGTGGTGGACGCGTCGGGCCGACGCGCCGCCCGCGTGCTGCTGCACGCGCCGTTCGCCGAGGACGAGGAGGAGGCGCGATGACCGCCGTGCAACTGCTGATCGGCCTCGCGACGCTCGTCGTGAACGCCTTCTTCGTGGGCGCCGAGTTCGCACTGATCTCGGTGCGCCGCAGCCAGATCGAGCCGCATGCCGAAGAAGGCGACCGCCGGGCGCGCAGCGTCCTGTGGGGCCTGGAGCACGTCTCCGCGCTGCTGGCCGCCGCGCAGCTCGGCATCACCCTGTGCACGCTGGTCCTCGGCGTGGTGGCCGAGCCCGCGATCGCGCACCTTCTGGAGCCCGTGTTCCACGCGGTCGGCGTACCGGAGAGCGCGGGTCACGCGGTCTCGTTCGTCATCGCGCTGACCCTGGCGACGTATCTGCACATGCTCCTCGGCGAGATGGTGCCGAAGAACATCGCACTCGCCGAGCCGGTGCGCACGGCGCTGCTGCTCGGCCCGCCGCTGGTGGCCCTGTCCCGGGCGCTGCGGCCGGTGATCTTCACCATCAACGCGTTCGCCAACACGCTGCTGAAGCTGCTGCGGGTGGAGGTGAAGGACGAGGTCGCCGCGACCTTCACCGACGACGAACTGGCCCGGCTGGTGAAGGACTCCAGCGCCGCCGGGCTCATCGACGACCGTGCCCAGGAGCGGCTGCACGACGCGCTGGAGCTCGGCCGCCGGCCCGTGCGCGACGTCGTCCTCCCGCTGGAGCGCATCGTCTACGCGCGCGTGGGCGTCACGCCCGAGCAGCTGGAGCAGCTGTCGGCCGAGTCCGGCTTCTCGCGCTTCCCGGTCGTGGACGAGGGCCGCCGGATCGTGGGCTATCTGCACGTCAAGGACGCGCTGGACGCCATGCCGAGCGACCTGCCCTTCCAGGTCCGGGACATGCGGCCCATCGCGCGCGTGCGGGAGAGCACACCGCTGGACGACGTGCTCACGGCGATGCGCCGCAGTCGCACGCACCTCGCGGCCGTACTCGGCGGTGACGGACTCCTCGCGGGTCTGGTGACCATGGAGGACGTGCTGCGGGAGCTGTTCGGGCAGCCGGTCTGAGGCCGTCGGCGGTCGGTCGGCCCGGGCCGACCGACCGCTGGGTATGCGGCCGGGTTACCATCGCTTTCGCCATGCAGACAAATGCCACGTACACCAGCCTCGTCGCGATCGGCGACTCCTTCACCGAGGGCATGTCGGACCTGCTGCCCGACGGCTCCTACCGGGGCTGGGCCGATCTCCTCGCGGCCCGGATGGCCGCGCACACGCCCGGTTTCCGATACGCCAACCTCGCGGTGCGGGGCAAGCTGATCGGACAGATCGTCGAGGAACAGGTCAGCGTCGCGGCCGCCATGGAGGCCGACGTGATCACGCTGGTCGGCGGCCTGAACGACACACTGCGTCCCAAGTGCGACATGGGCCGCGTCCGCGGGCTCCTGGAGGAGGCCGTCGAGCAGCTCGCCCCGGCCTGCAAGCAGCTGGTGCTGATGCGCAGCCCGGGCCGCACCGGTCCGGTCCTTGAGCGGTTCCGGCCGCGCATGGAGGAGCTCTTCGAGCACGTGGACAACCTCGCGCAGCGGCACGGCGCGCTCGTCGTCGACCTGTACGGCGCGCCCTCGCTGGCCGACCCCCGTCTGTGGGACGTCGACCGGCTGCACCTCACGGGCGAGGGACACCGCCGCGTCGCCGAGGCCGTGTGGCAGACGCTGGGGTACGAGGCGGAGGATACGGAGTGGCGTACGGCGCCGCCCGCCACCCTGCCGCCGCGCTGGGTCGCGCGCCGGACCGCGGACGCCCGCTTCGCCCGGCAGTACCTGCTGCCGTGGATAGGACGGCGGCTGACAGGACGCTCGTCGGGCGACGGACTCCCGGCGAAGCGCCCGGACCTGCTGCCGTACGACGGGCCTGTCGCATAGGCCCCGAGGCCGAGGGAGCCCCGCATGACCACGACCGTGATCAACCTCAAGGGCCACATCCGCGAATTCGGCCCCCGGCTGGAAAACGCCCCCGCCGACCTCGTCTACGTCGGCCGCCGCTGGACCATGGGCCACTGGGATCTGCCGCAGCACGCGCTGTACAACCCCTTCGCCCCGGACACGGCGACGAAGAAGCGCGACGGCACGCGTGCCGAGGTCATGCGGAAGTACCGGGCGTACCTGCTGGAACGCCCGGAACTGCTGGCCGAGGTGCCCGCCCTGCGAGGGATGACGCTGGCCTGCTGGTGCGCACCCGAGCTGTGCCACGGCGACATCCTGGCCGAGATCGCGGACGGCTCGGGGCCCGGCTCGTAGGTTCCGACGAAGAACCCTGCGGCGCTGGCCTGCACTAATCGCCAGTAGAATCCGTACACGTGACTGCCGCGCCTGCAAAGCCCCGTATCCCGAACGTCCTCGCCGGACGTTACGCCTCCACCGAGCTCGCCGTGCTCTGGTCCCCCGAGCAGAAGGTGAAGCTGGAGCGTCAGCTGTGGCTCGCCGTGCTGCGGGCCCAGAAGGACCTGGGGATCGAGGTGCCGGACGCCGCCCTCGCCGACTACGAGCGAGTGCTCGACCGGGTCGACCTGGCCTCGATCGCCGAGCGCGAGAAGGTCACGCGGCATGACGTGAAGGCGCGGATCGAGGAGTTCAACGACCTCGCCGGGCACGAGCAGGTGCACAAGGGCATGACGTCCCGGGACCTCACCGAGAACGTCGAGCAGTTGCAGATCCGGCTCTCCCTGGAGCTGATGCGCGACCGTACGGTGGCCGTGCTGGCGCGGTTGGGCAAGCTGGCGGGTGAGTACGCCGAGCTGGTCATGGCCGGCCGCTCGCACAACGTGGCCGCGCAGGCCACCACCCTCGGCAAGCGCTTCGCGACCACCGCCGACGAGCTGCTCGTCGCGTACGGCCGCGTCGAGGAGCTGCTCGGCCGCTACCCGCTGCGCGGCATCAAGGGCCCGGTCGGCACCGCGCAGGACATGCTCGACCTGCTGGGCGGGGACGCGGCGAAGCTTGCGGAGCTGGAGCAGCGGATCGCCGGGCACCTGGGCTTCTCGCAGGCGTTCACCTCTGTCGGCCAGGTCTACCCGCGCTCGCTGGACTACGAGGTCGTGACCGCGCTGGTGCAGCTCGCCGCCGCGCCGTCCTCGCTCGCCAAGACGGTCCGGCTGATGGCCGGACACGAGCTGGTCACCGAGGGCTTCAAGCCGGGCCAGGTCGGTTCCTCCGCGATGCCGCACAAGATGAACACCCGCTCCTGCGAGCGCGTCAACGGCCTGATGGTGATCCTGCGCGGCTACGCGTCGATGACCGGCGAGCTGGCTGGCGACCAGTGGAACGAGGGCGACGTGTCGTGCTCGGTGGTGCGCCGCGTCGCGCTGCCGGACGCCTTCTTCGCGCTGGACGGGCTGCTGGAGACCTTCCTGACCGTGCTCGACGAGTTCGGCGCCTTCCCTGCCGTGGTCGCCCGTGAGCTGGACCGCTACCTGCCGTTCCTCGCCACCACCAAGGTGCTGATGGGCGCGGTGCGTGCGGGTGTGGGCCGCGAGGTCGCGCATGAGGCCATCAAGGAGAACGCCGTCGCCTCGGCCCTCGCCATGCGCGAGCAGGGCACCGAGCGCAACGAGCTGCTCGACAAGCTCGCCGCGGACGAGCGCATCCCGCTCGACCGGGCCCAGCTCGACGAGCTGATGGCCGACAAGCTGTCCTTCACCGGTGCCGCCGCCGACCAGGTCGCCGTCGTCGTCGGTCGTATCGAGGAGATCGTCAAGCAGCACCCGGTGGCGGCGGGTTACACGCCGGGGGCGATCCTCTGACCCGGTTCACCCCGGCGGACCTGGAGGCCGCTCGCGACCGGCTCGTGCCGGATGTCGTCGCGGACGGTCTCCATGTTCTGTTCTGCGGCATCAACCCTGGGCTGATGACGGCGGCCACGGGCCATCACTTCGCCCGTCCGGGCAACCGGTTCTGGCCGGTGCTGCATCTGTCCGGGTTCACGCCGCGGCTGCTGAAGCCGTCGGAGCAGGGCGAGTTGCTCTCGTACGGGCTGGGCATCACGAACGTGGTCGCGCGGGCCTCGGCGCGCGCCGACGAGCTGACCTCCGAGGAGTACCTGGAGGGCGGGCGGCTGCTGAGCGCCAAGGTGGAGCGGCTGCGGCCGCGGTGGCTGGCCGTGGTGGGCGTGACCGCGTACCGGGCGGCCTTCGGTGACCGCAAGGCCCAGGTCGGCCCGCAGGAGCGGACGATCGGCGCCACCCGGGTGTGGGTGCTGCCCAACCCCAGTGGGCTCAACGCGCATTGGACGGCGGCGACGATGGCTGAGGAGTTCGGGCGGTTGCGGGCGGCTGCCGAGCACTGTGGACAGCCTGAGGAGCACTGAGGACCGCCCGCCATGGTCACGGGGGGTCGATCTCCGTCACGACGGCTATGAGCTGGAACGGCAGTTCCTTGTCCCACTGGGAGACGCCAAGGGCCACCCAGCGGGCGTGGCTGCGGGCCTGGCCGTGGTCGTCCGTCCGCCAGAGGTGCAAGTCCGGCACGTGAGAGCTCAGGTCGGCCCAGGGCTCGGGTATGTCCTCGCCCTCCGTCGCCCGGCCGAAGACGCCGGCCAGGCTGAATCGTTGCGGGTCTCCCCAACGCTCGGTCAGGCGCTCGGAGAGACCGTCCCGGTCGGCCTCGAACTGTTCCTCCGTCTCCTGCCACCGTGTGCCGTCGTCCTCCCAGAAGTCGTCGCTGGTCGCCAACTCGGCGACGTGGTAGCCCGGTCCCCCGGTGCCGGTGTCCGACCGGCCGTGCTCCGCCGGGAAGTCCTGGGAGCACAGCCGGTCGATCGTGGCCAGATGCTGCGCGATGGTCATGTGTTCCAGTAAACCGGCCACCACTGACATTTGGCGGGGCGTCAGGGCTTCCCGAGGTCAGGCGTCCCTGCGCTGTACGCTCCAGCCGCCCACGAGGAGGGCCGCCAGCGTCCAGGCTGCGGTCACCGCAAGTCCGGTCCACGGTCCGAGGGCGCTCTGGGACGTGTGGTGGAGCACCACCTGTCCCGCCCGGTCGGGCAGGAAGTCGGCGGCGTTTCCCGACACTCCCCCGATCACGAAGGAGACGATCAGGAGGAAGGGGACCAGGATGCTCAGGGTGGCCACGCCACTGCGCAACAGCGCCGTGAGTCCGGCCGCGAACAGGGCCATCAGCGCGAGGTAGACGCCGCAGCCGACCACGGCACGCAGCTCTTCGCCCCAGGTCAGCCCGTCGGCCTTGGCTCCGAGCACCGCCTTGCCGACGACCAGGCTCACCGCGCCGGTCAGCAGGCCCACGATCAGTGCGGGGCCGCCGATCGCCACCGCCTTGGCCGTGAACCACCGCCGCCGGTTCGGCACCGCGGCCAGCGAGAGGCGCAGCGCGCCGCCCTGGAACTCGCAGGAGACGGCCGTCGCGCCGAAGGCGATCGCCGCGACCTGCCCGAAGCTGACACCGAAGAAGGCGGAGAACAGCGGGTCGAACTCCTCGCCGTCGGTGTCGAGTCCGGCGAGTGCCGAGAAAGCGGCGGTGAGCACGAGGACGGCGCAGAGTCCTGCGATCAGCGACCGAAGCGTGCGGATCTTGATCCATTCGGCCCGGAGCACGGGTGTGAACGACATGGTCAGGCCTCCTGGGGCTGCGTCGCGGACGGGTGGGCGGTGAACTCGGCCTCCGAGGCCGTCAGATCGAGATAGGCCTGCTCCAACGTTCCCTCCTCCGCCGCGAGTTCGAGGACGGTCACCGCGGCGCCGGACGCGAGCCGGCCGATGTCCTCCACACGCGCGTCGTGCACGCTCCAGCGTCCGTCCTCGTCCTCGACGGCCTCATAGCCGTGCCGTGCGAGCAGTGCCCCGAGAACCGCGCCGTCCGTGGTGCGCACCCGAACCCGTGGCTGCACACGCGCGTGGATGAACTCCCGCATCGGTGTGTCGGCCAGCAGGCGTCCCCGGCCCAGGACCACGAGGTGGTCGGCGAAGGAGGCGGTCTCGTTCATCAGATGGCTGGAGACCAGCACCGTGCGGCCCTCCCGGGCGAGCCGGCGCAGCACCTCGCGGATCCAGATGATCCCTTCGGGATCGAGGCCGTTGGACGGCTCGTCCAGCATCACCACGGGCGGATCGCCCAGGAGGGCGGCCGCGATGCCCAGGCGCTGGCGCATCCCGAGGGAGTACGTCTTCACCCGCCGCCTCGCGACCGACGCGAGGCCCGTCTCCTCCAGCAGTTCGTCCACACGGCGCTCGGGGACGCGGTTGCTCGCGGCGAGCATCCGCAGATGGTCCCGGGCCGTACGCGATCCGTGCGCGGCCTGTGCGTCGAGCAGGGCGCCCACGTGGCGCAGCGGCTCGGGCAGCGTGACGTAGGGGCGGCCGTCGATCCTGGCGGTGCCGGACGTCGGCCGGTCCAGGCCGAGCACGAGCCGCATGGTGGTGGACTTTCCGGCGCCGTTGGGCCCGAGGAAGCCGGTGACGCGGCCGGGGAGCACTCGGAAGGTGAGGTGGTCCACGGCCCGTGTGCTGCCGTACTCCTTGGTGAGGTCTTGGACGTCGATGCTGGTCATGACCTCAGCCTGGCCGCCGGTGCCCCCTTGGGGCCTCCCCCGCGGGTGGAGTTCGTCTCCCCCGCTCGGGGGAAGCCAGTTGCCGGTGCCGCCTGCCACGATGACCCAATGGCCCGCTTTCTGCGCCCGCTGTTCCGGGGGACGACGTACACACGACTGCTGCACCTATGGGTTCCGATGCTGTTCGAGAGCGTGTGGCTCTTCATCGACATGGAGCACTGGTGGGTGCCCGCGCTGCTGCTCGTCCCGCTGGGGCTGGTCCCGGCGGTGCGGCTCGGCGAGGGCGTCCAGGCACAGTTGATGCTCGTGCCGGGCGGGCGGCGGGACCGCGACGCGGGGATCTCGGTCGCTCCCTCGGCGACCTGGGCGGACCGGCTGCGCACCGTGGTCTGGCTCGAGGTGCGCATGGTCCTCGGCGCTCTGGCGATGTTCAGCTGCGTCTGGCTGCCGACGTTCGCCGTGGACTTCGCCGGGCTCGCGTTCGGGTCCGTGCCGGGCGGCAACCCGCTTCTGCGGCATGTCCAGCCCCATGCGGCTTATGGGCTTCTGGTGCCGATCGCGCTGCTCGCCTCCGGTGCCTCCATCGTCGGCCTCGGTGAGCTCGTCACCGTGATCGCGCGCCGTCTCCTCGGCCCCTCCGCCGTCGAGCGGCTCGCCGCGCTGGAGGAGCGCACGGAGCGGCTCTTGGAGCGCAACCGCATCGCGCGGGAGTTGCACGACTCCATCGGGCACGCGCTGACGGTGGCGGTGGTGCAGGCGGGAGCGGCGCGGGCGGCCGGTGATCCGGAGTTCACCGACCGTGCCCTGGGGGCCATCGAGGAGACCGGCAGGGCCGCCCTCGAGGACCTGGAGCGGGTGCTCGGCGTGCTGCGCGAGCAAGCGCGTCCCGTGAGCAGCCGCCCGACGCTCGCCGAGGCGGACCGGCTCCTGGAGTCGGCGCGCGGTTCCGGCGCGAAGGTGGACGCCGAGGTGACGGGAGCGCTGGAGAGCGTGCCCGGGCCCGTCTCCCGCGAGGGCTATCGCATCCTCCAGGAGTCGCTCACCAATGTGCTCCGGCATGCGGGGAGCGTCCCGGTCCGTGTGCGTGTCTGCGTCGACGCGGGCACGCTGGGCCTGGAGGTCCGCAATCCGCTGCGCGCGGAGATACCGGGTCCGGGCCGGGGCAGCGGCCTGCGGGGGATCCGCGAGCGTGCGGCCCTGCTCGGCGGGCGGGCCCACACCGGCCCCGACGCGGGCGACTGGCAGGTGCACGTCGAGCTGCCGCTGCGCTGATCTAGGGGGTGTTTTGAAAGTCCTGTGCGGTGCCCGCGGTGTTCGGTGCGTGCCCTCGGCGTGCCGGACGAAGGCCCTCGTACTGGACGTACTTGGGGCTTCGGCCGGTGCGGCGAAGGTGCGTGCCGGGCGCCGTGGGTGCTGTGCGGGACTTTCAAACACCCCCTAGGCTGGCCGGATGCCGGTCACCGTTCTCCTCGTCGACGACGAACCCCTCGTACGGGCGGGTCTGCGGGCCGTTCTGGAGGCGCAGCCCGACATCGAGGTCGTCGGGGAGGCGGCCGACGGAGCCGCGGTGATCCCGCTGGTGCGGCAGTTGCGGCCGGACGTCGTCGCCATGGACGTCCGGATGCCCCTGATGGACGGCATCGAGGCGACGCGTGCCGTGCTGCGCACGGTGGCCGAGCCGCCGAAGATCCTCGTGGTGACGACGTTCGAGAACGACGAGTACGTCTACGAGGCGCTGCGCGCGGGCGCCGACGGGTTCCTGCTGAAGCGGGCGCGGCCGGCCGAGATCGTGCACGCGGTGCGGCTGGTCGCCGAGGGCGAGTCGCTGCTGTTCCCCGCCTCGGTGCGGCAGCTGGCCGCCGAGTACGGCGAGAGTGGTGGGAATCGGGCCGCGCGGGCCGCCATGGAGCGGGCGGCGCTGACCGAACGTGAGGCGGATGTTCTGCGGCTGATGGCGCGCGGGTTGTCGAACGCGGAGATCGCCGTGCAGCTGATCGTCGGCACCGAGACCGTGAAGTCGCATGTCAGTGGCGTGCTGGCGAAGTTGGGTGCCCGGGATCGCACCCAGGCGGTCATCGCCGCGTACGAGTCCGGGTTCGTCGCGCCGGGCTGATTCCGACCCGCCGGTAGCAAAGGGGGGTCCCCGCACTCGCCGAAGCCCATCGCGCCGAGTACGATCCGGCCAACACGCGCACGAGCTGGGAGGACGGACGTTGGGGCAGTTGACCGGCGGGGACCCTTCTCTGCTGCGAAGGATCAATTCCGCGGTGGTGCTGCACGCCCTGCGTGCCACGGACTGCGCGACGCTCACCGAGATCACCCGGGTGACCGGGCTGTCCCGGCCCACGGTCGAGGGTGTCATCGAAGGGCTGATCGAGAACGGACTCGTCGTCGAGAAGGCGGCCGAGGAGGGCGCCGCCCGGCGCCAGGGCCGTCCGGCCCGCCGCTTCCGTTTCCGCGCCGAGGCGGGCCATCTGCTGGGCCTGGAGATCGGCCCGCACCGTGTCGCCGCGCTCCTCGCCGACCTGGACGGCAAGGTGCTGGGAGCCATCGCCAAGGACGTCGACGAGACCGCGTCGGCGGATGAGCGGCTGGAGCGGCTGCGTACGGCGGTCGCCGAGCTGCTGCGCCGGGCGGGCATCGCCCGCGGCTCCCTGCGCGCGGTCGGAGTGGGCAGCCCCGGCATCGTCGAGGCGGACGGCACCGTGCGGCTGGGCACCGCGTTGCCGGAGTGGACGGGTCTGCGGCTCGGCGAACGGCTCAGCCGCTCCTTCAAGTGCCCGGTGCTGGTCGAGAACGACGCCAACGCGGCGGCGGTCGCCGAGCACTGGAAAGGGTCGGCCACCGAGTCCGACGACGTCGTGTTCGTCCTGGCGGGCCTGAGCCCCGGCGCCGGTGCGCTGATCGGCGGGCGGCTGCACCGCGGCTACGGAGGCGCGGCCGGTGAGATCGGCGCCCTCCATCTGCTGGGCCGCGACGTGACGCCGGAGACGTTGCTGTCCACGACCGACGAGCCGTTGCACCCGCTCGACGAGCAGGCGGTCGCCGAGGTGTTCGCGCTCGCCCGCAACGGCGACCAGCGGGCACAGGCGGCAGTGGAGCGCTTCATCCAGCGGCTGGTGCACGACGTGGCGGCCCTGGTGCTCGCCCTCGACCCGGAACTGGTCGTGATCGGCGGCTGGGCGGCCGGCCTGGACGGCGTACTGGAGCCGCTGCGCCGCGAGCTCGCGCGCTACTGCCTGCGTCCCCCGAAGGTGACCCTCTCCCTGCTGGGCGAGGCGGCCGTGGCGACGGGTGCACTGCGGCTGGCCCTCGACCATGTCGAGGAGCAGCTGTTCGCGGTGGACGGCACGGTGACGGCGCGCCGCTGAGCACGCCTGGACACAGGCACGCCCCGCGCGACGGATCGAGCGAGGCGTGCAGAAGGCGCACGGCTCAGAGCCCGGCACACCGAACAATCAGCCGCACACAGGCACGCCCCGCCCGACTCATCGAGCGAGGCGTGCAAAAGCGTGCGGCTCAGGAAGCCCGGCGCTCCGCGTCGTGGTGGATCTCCACGCCGCCCGAGTCGCCGAAGGTCAGGCGGCAGGTGTCGGCACGGTAGGTCGCCACGGAGACCGCGGCGGTGCGTCCCTCGGCGAAGAAGCGGGTGGTGACGACGAGGACGGGCGCTCCGGGGAGGCGGTCCAGTTCCTTGGCATCGTCGGCGCGGGCCGAGCCGAGTTCCACGGCCCGGTCCTGGCCCTCCAGCTCCAGGCGCTGCAGCTCGCGCAGCACGGTACGCGCGCGTGCCACACCCGAGGGCGCGTCGATGGCGGTCAGATCGGGCACCGAGGACGCCGGGACGTAGAGCAGTTCCGCGGCGACAGGCTGGCCGTGGGTGACCCGGGAGCGTCGCACCACGTGCACCTGTTCGCCGTGGACGGTCTCCAGGACGTCGGCCACAGCTGTGGGTGGCGTCGCCGTCGTGCAGTCCGCGGGCTGCCAGGCGTCGCCCGCCGAGCCCGGCCACATGTGCTGCTGGGAGCCGACGTCCACGCCCATGCGCGGCGGGGCGACCGTGGTGCCCACTCCGCGCCTGCGCTGGAGGCGGCCTTCCAGTTCGAGCTGTTCCAGGGCCTGGCGGAGCGTGGCCCTGGCGACGCCGAAGCGGGCCGCGAGGTCGCGTTCGTTGGGCAGGATCTCGCCCACGGAGAACTCGGAGTCCAATGCCTCACTGAGCACGGTCTTCAGGTGCCAGTACTTAGGCTCCGGCACCGATTCCAGCTGCTGGGTCCCCACCCTGTCCTCCGCAATCGCCGTGGCCCGGCGGCGTTTAAGCGCCCTTGTTTATTAAAGGTTCCTGCACTATCCCTGCGACCATAAAGCCGCCCCCACCCTTGGTCAAGACCAATCCTCGATCGCTTGTGGAATGCGCAGGGCCATCGAGGCACAGCGTTCACACGACGTTCGCGCCCCGCGATCCGCAGGACACGACGACGAAGCCCCCGTTCACGAGAACGGGGGCTTCGCCTGCGGAGCGGGAGCGTCAGTCGACGGGGAGTGACGTCAGTTTCTCCGGGTTGCGGATGACGTAGATGCACTGGATCCGGCCGTCCACGACGTCCAGTTGGAACACGCTGTCGGGCTTGTCGCCGGACAGGATGACCAGCGCCGTACCGCCGTTGACCTCCTGGAGGCGGAACGACACGTCCGGGACGTCGCCCTTGCGGGCCGCGCCGTGGATGAAGCGCCCCACCTTGTCGGCGGACTCGATGACGCGCAGCGGCGCCTTGGACAGCCCGCCGCTGTCGCCGACGAGACGAACGTCCGGGGCCAGCAGGGACATGAGCCCCTCCAGGTCGCCGCCGCCCGCCGCGGCGAGGAATCGTTCGGTCAGATCGCGGCGTTCGACCGGGTCGACCTCGTAGCGCGGCCGCCCTTCATCGACGTGCTTGCGCGCCCGCCCCGCGAGTTGGCGCACCGCCGACTCGCTGCGGTCGAGCGTGGCGGCGATCTCCGAGAACGGGTACCCGAACGCCTCCCGGAGCACGAACACCGCGCGCTCCAGCGGAGACAGGGACTCCAGTACGACGAGGACGGCGAGCGAGACGGAGTCGGCGAGGACGGCCCGCTCGGCGGTGTCGGGGACGGTGTCCGCGTAGTCGGTGGCGTACGGCTCGGGCAGCCAGGGGCCCACATAGGCCTCCTTGCGGGACTGGACATGGCGCAGCCGGTCGATGGCGAGCCGGGTGGTGATGCGCACCAGGTAGCCGCGCGGTTCGCGGACCTCGTCGCGATCGGCTCCGGACCAGCGCAGCCAGGCTTCCTGCACCACGTCCTCCGCGTCGGCCACCCGGCCGAGCATGCGGTAGGCGACGCCCATCAGGACGGGTCGGTGCTCTTCGAATACATCGGTCGTGAGGTCGGTCGTCACCCATCCATCCCATCCGACACGTTCCGCCGTGTCCAGCCGGAATCGGCGCTTCCCGGAGCAGAATGACCGCGGTCGCCGGTGGCCGGCGGCTTCGAAGGCTTCTGCTGTGGAGGACGACAATGCGCTACGCGGTTCTGGGCACGGGCGAAGTGGGCCGCACCCTTGGCGGCAAACTGGTCGAACTGGGTCACGAGGTGTCGCTGGGTTCGCGCACGAAGGACAACGCCGCGGCTCTGGAGTGGGCCGCGGGCGCCGGGCCCCGGGCGGGTCACGGAACGTTCGCGGAGGCGGCCGCCTTCGGTGAGGTGGTCGTCAACGCGGTGGGCGGACGGGTGGCGCTTCCCGCGCTGGAGGCCGCGGGCGCGGAGAACCTGGACGGCAAGGTGGTCGTCGACGTCTCCAACCCCATGGAGTTCGAGGACGGCCAACTGCGTCTGTCGCCGGTCGAGTCGGACAGCATGGGCGAGCAGATCCAGCGGGCCTTCCCGCACGCGCGCGTGGTGAAGACGCTCAACACCGTCAACAACCAGGTGATGGTGGATCCCGCGCGCGTGCCGGGCGAGCACCAGGTCTTCGTCTGCGGCGAGGACCAGGATGCCAAGAACCAGGTGACCGCGCTTCTCGGCGAGTTCGGCTGGCCTCCGCACCGGGTGCTCGACCTGGGCGGCATCCGGGCGGCACGCAGTGTGGAGATGATGCTGCCGCTGTGGCTGAGCCTGTTCCAGAACCTCGGTCACGGCGACTTCAACCTGGAGGTGCGCAGGGCTCGTTGAGGACGGGAACGGCAAGGGGCCGCCGTGCTCCCCCGGGGTTCTCACGTTTCGGGGCTACCCGTCGGTAGCAGTTGCTGACAAACTGTCTATGAGGCTGCCGTCCAGAAGTCCGTTCGGCAGCCTGCCCGTCAGCGTGTCCCCGACGAGGAGCAGCCCCATGTCCGACACGGTCTCCCTCAGCCTCACCTCTCCGCACGGCCCGCGGAGCGTGACCCTGTCCTACGCGCGCGTGGGCACCGGCGAGCCGCTGCTCCTGCTGCACGGCATCGGTCACCACCGGCAGGCCTGGGACCCGGTGGTCCACATCCTCGCGGCGGAGCGCGACGTGATAGCCGTGGACCTGCCGGGTTTCGGCGCGTCCCCGGCACTGCCCGACGGGCTCGCGCACGACCTGTCGACGATGAACCTCGCTCTGGGCGCGCTCTGCGAGAAGCTCGGGATCGAGCGGCCGCACGTGGCGGGCAACTCCCTGGGCGGACTGCTGGCCCTTGAGCTGGGCCGCGAGAAGCTCGTACGGTCGGTCACGGCGTTGTCGCCCGCGGGGTTCTGGTCGCAGGCCGAGCGCCGGTACGCCTTCGGGGTGCTGCTCGCCATGCGGCGGGCCGCGCAGGGCCTGCCCCTCCCGCTGGTGGAGAGGCTGTCGCGTACGGCGGCCGGGCGCGCGGTGCTGACGAGCAGCATCTACGCCCGGCCGGGCCGCCGTTCACCCGAGGCCGTCGTCGCCGAGACCCTGGCGCTGGCCCACGCCGAGGGATTCACCGAGACCCTGCGGGCGGGCACGGCGGTCCGGTTCACGGACGACATCCCCGGGGTTCCGGTCACCGTGGCCTGGGGCACCCGCGACCGGCTGCTGCTGCGCCGCCAGGGAATCCGCGCGAAGCAGATCATTCCCCAGGCCCGTCTGGTGCGGCTGCCCGGCTGCGGGCACGTCCCGATGAACGACGACCCGGCGCTCGTCGCCCGCGTCATCCTCGACGGCAGCCGCTGAGCGACGCCGGGCGAGGGCGCCGGAGCCGAGGGCGACCCCCGTGGCGACGAGCGCGCTGCCCACGGCCTGCGCGGCTCCGTACGTGCCCGTGCCGACCAGGGGCGCGGTGCAGGCGGCCGCGACGGGGATGAGACCGGAGAAGAGTGTGGCGCGTTCGGCGCCGATGCGCTGCATGCCCATGTACCAGCAGACGAAGCCGATGACCGTGACGACCGCCGCCTGCCACAGCAGTGCGGCGGCCTCGTCGGCGTCCGGCGTCCGCAGCCAGGCACCGCCGTCGGCGAGCACCCCGGCCGCCGCCGACTCGACCGCGGCGATCCCGCAGACGGTGGCCGACAGCAGCCGGGGGCCGAGCGGCCGCAGCACGGGCACGGCCAGCACCGCGAAACCGACCTCGCCGGCCAGGGCGCACGCGGAGAAGGCGATACCCCGGCCGTCGGCGCGGCCCCACCCCTGGACGGTGAAGGCGCCCACCGCGACGAGCAACGCCCCGTACAGGACGGCATGTTGGGGGCGCCTGCCCGCCAACAGCGGCACCAGCACCGCCACGACCACCGGGGCGCAGCCCACGAAGACGCCCGGTACCGCCGGTTCCGCGGTGCGTTCCGCGGCGAGCACGGCCAGGTTGAAGCCGACCATGCCGACGGCCGAGAGCAGTGCGAGCCGTCCCCACTGGCGCGGGGCGAGTCGCCGTAACTGTGTCACCCCTCCGCGGCCGACCAGGGGCAGAAGCAGAAGACAGGCCAGGCTGTAGCGCAGGAACTGGCCGCCCGCGTACGGGTAGTGGCCCAGCACGCTGTTGGCGGTGAAGGAGCCTCCGACGAGGACGCAGGCGAGGGCGGCGAGCAGCGCCCCGCGGGTGGTGGTGGCGTTCATGACCATGACGCTACGAAGGGCCGCGGTCCGGTTTAAGGTCCACTTCCATGACACCTTCGGGGACCAGTTCGGACGGGACGCAGGAAACGACGCCGCCCAACGCCACGCCGGCGACGCCCGCCCCTCCGCCCGGCGCCGAACCGTGGGCCGCCGCCTGGGAGCTGCTGCTGCCGGCCGCCGCGGCCCCGGCACGCGCGCGTGGCCGTACGTTGCGCGAGGCGTTGCGGGCGGCGGTCCGCTCCGGCCGGCTCACGCCGGGCACCCGGCTGCCGTCCAGCCGTGAACTCGCCGCCGATCTCGGGGTGTCGCGGGGGCTGGTCACGGAGGCGTACGAGCAGTTGACGGCGGAGGGGTACCTGCGCAGCGGCCGGGGCGCCGGGACGTGGGTCGGCGCCGCCGCCCGGGCCGCCCGCCCCCACGCGCGCGATCTCGCCCCGCGCCCCGCAGGCACCCGGGCGGACTTCGTACCCGGCACGCCGGACCTCTCGCTCTTCCCGCGCGCCGCGTGGGCCGCCGCCCAGCGCACGGTGCTGGCCGAACTGCCGCACCACGCGCTGGGCTACCCGGATCCACGCGGGCTGCCCCAGCTGCGTACGGCCCTGGCGGAGTTGCTCGCACGCCGCCGGGGCGTGGTCGCGGACCCCGAGCGGATCGTCGTGGTGTCCGGGGTCGCGCAGGCGACGACGCTGCTGGGGTTCGTGCTGCACGCACGCGGGATGCGCCGTGCCGGCGTCGAGGACCCGGGGAGCCCGCAGCACGGTGCGCTGTACGCCTCGGCCGGTATCGAAACCGTGGCGCTGCCCCTGGACGAGGAGGGCCTGGCCATCGGTCCCCTGAAGGCGTCGGGCGTCCGGTCGGTGGTGACGACACCCGCCCACCAGTTCCCCACCGGCCTCGCCTACTCCGCACGGCGCCGCGCGGAACTCCTCGACTGGGCACGCTCGGTGGACGGTCTGGTCGTCGAGGACGACTACGACGGGGACTTCCGCTACGACCGTGCCCCCGTGGGCGCCCTGCAGGGCCTCGACCCCGAACACGTCGCCTACACGGGTTCGGTCAGCAAGTCCCTCGCGCCGGGGCTGCGGCTCGGCTGGCTGCTCGTCCCGGAGTCGCTCGCCGGGGCGGTCGTCGAGCGCAAACGCACGATGGATCTCGGCCATCCCGCGATCGACCAGGCTCTGCTGGCCCATTTCGTGGAGCGGGGTGACTACGACCGCCAACTGCGGCGCTGCCAGCGTGCCTACCGGGAGCGGCGCGACGCCCTCGTATCCGCCCTGGAGGAGCACTTTCCGGGCACGGAGGTCTCCGGGATCGCCGCGGGCCTGCACGCCATCGCCGCACTGCCGGGACGGTACGGACCGCCGGACCGATTCCTGAAGCTCACCGCGGCGGCCGGGGTGGCGGTGCGACCACTGACGGACTACGCGTACGGCGACGGGGCCGAGGAATCAGCCGACCCCCGCATACGGCTGGTGCTCGGCTACGCCCACCGGTCCCCGGCCCGGATCCGCGAAGGGATACGGCTGATGGCGGACGCCGTGCGGTCCTGAGAGACCCCGCCCGCGCGGGCCGCACACCCGCGCCGCCCCTCGTGGCCGACTTGCCCCGCCCGGGACACGCCGTGAACGCCCGCAGGCTCCCTTGTCCGCGCGGTCAGTTGTTCACTTGTGGTTTCCGTGTGCGCTGCGACGCACCAGTAGTTGTGGCTCTGCACACTGGCCGAATCCGTCCCCGGAGGCGCATTCATGTCGCACCGTCCGTCCCACTCCTTCCCCGGTCGCCGCAGCGTGCTGCGCGGCTCCCTCGCCGCGTCCGCGGCACTGACCGTGCCCGCAGCGCTCGGGGCGGCCCCGGCGCTCGCCCTGTCCGGGCGGCCGAAGGCGGGGTGGGGCGTCCAGGCGGGCGATGTGACCGCCCACTCCGGCCTGGTGTGGGTCCGCTCCGACCGGCCGGCCCGGATGATCGTCGAGACGTCCGCGACCGAGTCGTTCCGCAACCCGCGCAGATGGCACGGCCCGCTGCTGGGCGCGGACACCGACTTCACCGGCACGACGCGACTGCACGGACTGCCGGCCGGCGAGCAGATCCACTACCGGGTGCTGCTCGCCGACCCGGACGACCCGCGCCGCACCGGCGAACCGGTCCCGGGCACCTTCCGTACGACACCGCTCGGGCGGCGCGACGGCGTGCGCTTCCTGTGGTCGGGCGACCTGGCGGGGCAGGGCTGGGGCATCAACCCCGACCTCGGCGGCTACCGGATCTACGACGCGATGGCCAGGCTCGACCCGGACTTCTTCCTGTGCAGCGGTGACAACATCTACGCCGACGGACCCATCTCGGCGACCGCGGCGCTGCCCGACGGGAGCACCTGGCGGAACATCACGACCGAGGAGAAGTCCAAGGTCGCCGAGAGCCTCGCCGAGTTCCGCGGCAACTTCCGCTACAACCTGCTGGACGAGAACCTGAAGCGGTTCAACGCGCAGGTGCCCTCCCTCGTCCAGTGGGACGACCACGAGGTGCGCAACAACTGGTACCCGGGCGAGGTGATCGCGGCCACGGACACCCGCTACACCGAGAAGAGCGTCGACGTGCTGGCCGCCCGTGCGCGCCGCGCGTTCAGCGAGTACTTCCCGATCTCCACGCTGCGGCCGGGTGCCGACGAGGGCCGGGTGCACCGCGTCATGCGTCACGGACCGCTCCTCGACGTGTTCGTCCTCGACATGCGGACGTACCGCAACGCGAACTCCCCTGACACGCAGACCACCGACCCGCAGGGCATCCTCGGCGCCGAGCAGTTGGCGTGGCTCAAGCGCGAGCTGGCGGCGTCGCGTGCCGTGTGGAAGGTGATCGCCGCCGACATGCCGCTCGGCCTGGTCGTACCGGACACCACCGAGGGCAAGCCGAACATCGAGGCCGTCGCGCAGGGCGACCCGGGCGCGCCCCTCGGGCGTGAGCTGCAGATCGCGGAGCTGCTGCGGTTCGTCAAGCACCGGAAGATCACGGGCACCGTCTGGCTGACGGCCGACGTGCACCACACCTCGGCGCAGCACTACCAGCCGTCGCGGGCCGCCTTCACGGACTTCGAGCCGTTCTGGGAGTTCGTGTCCGGCCCGCTCAACGCGGGTGCCTTCCCGGCGAGCGCGCTGGACGCCACGTTCGGACCCGAGCGGGTGTTCGTGAAGGCGCCGACCGCGTCCAACGTCTCGCCCGCCGGCGGCTACCAGTTCTTCGGTGAGGTCGACATCGACGGCGACAGCGGGGAACTGACGGTCCGGCTGCGTGAGCAGGACGGCACGGTGTTGTTCACACAGGTGCTGCAGCCGGGGCGGGTCGGGCAGTAGTTCTCGTACCGGCCTCGCTGCGCGCTCTCGTACAGGAATGAACAAAAAGGGCGGAACGACACTTTACCGATCAGTCACAAACCGTTCGTGATCACGCAACACCGTTCCTCCACAGTGGCTGCATGACTCCAGACATCTCTGATGTGACGCGTGCGAAGCACGGTCGCCCCGTCCACCACTGGCGACGGGACGTGATCGAGCTCGCCGCCCTGTTCACGGCGGTCGCGGTCGCGGACGCCGTCGCCAACCTGATCGGCCATGGTCCCGACGGACCCGTTCTGCTCGGGATCTCGGCCGCGGTCCTGGTCGCCACGGCCGGGTTCCACACATGGTGGGCACGGCGCCACGGTCACGCACCGCCGGAGACCGATACCGGTACCCGGCCGACCGCGGCAGCAGCGCGGGAGGCCGGGCCGGCCGAGGAATCCGCGGGATCGCCGGAGGCCGCGGCGACCGTGCTGTGGCGCATGCGGACGACGGTGAAGGACGAGCCGGGGTCGCTGGCCTCGCTCTGCACCGCGCTGGCGCAGCGGCAGGTCGACATCCTCAGCCTGCAGACGCACCCTCTGGCGGAGGGCACCGTGGACGAGTTCCTGCTCCGCGCGCCCGCCGGCCTAGCCGCATCCGACCTCACCCACGCCGTCGCGCGAGCGGGCGGCACGGGAACCTGGATCGAGCGCGCCGACGCCCACGATCTGGTGGACGCCCCGACGCGCGTCCTGGGCCTGGCCACCCGTACGGCTCTCGACGCCGCGGAACTGCCCCTTGCCCTGCGGCAGTTGCTCGGCCGTTGCACCATCCGCTCGCTGCCCGCCACCTCGCCCACGTCCGGCCGGAGCCAGGAGAGCGCCCCCGTCGAGGGCGCACTTGAGGACACGGTGATGCGGCTGCGGGCGCCGGAAGGCGGGGTGATCACGGTGGAACGGCCGTATCTGCCGTTCACACCCACGGAGTTCGCGCGGGCGCGGGCCCTGGTCGAACTGGACGCACGGCTCGGCCCGCGCATCCCGCGCGGGCAGGACGTGCTGACCCTGCCCGAGGGCAACGCGATCACCGTACGGCGGGCCGACGTGTCGGACGTGGAGGCCGCGAAGGCGATGCACGAGCGGTGCTCGCCGCGCACGCTGAGCATGCGGTACCACGGCCCGGTCGGCGACGCGGCCCGCTACCTCAACCACCTGCTCAGCCCGCGCTTCGGGCGCACTCTCGCCGTGCAGACGGCCTCGGGGCGCATCGTGGGGCTCGGCCACCTTCTCTGGGACGGCGACGAGACCGAGATCGCGCTGCTCGTCGAGGACGACTGGCAGCGGCGCGGCATCGGCGGCGAACTGCTCGGCCGTCTCGTGGAGATGGCCGTCGAGGCGCACTGCGAGAACGTGTACGCCGTCACGCAGGCGTCCAACACCGGGATGGTCGCCGCGATGCGCGGCCTGGACCTTCCCCTCGACTACCAGATCGAGGAGGGCACCCTGGTCATCACGGCCCGGCTGGACAGCGTCTCCGCCGCCTCGCACCTGTCCTGCGAAGCGCCGTGCGGAGAGCAGGGCGGACGGGAGTAGGCAGACGGCGCGCCGGGGTCCGGGGACCACCACCCCGGACCCCGGCCATCCGTCTCGGCGGCCTCGCCCTCAGAGGCCGGAGGTGCTGAGATCCTCGAACTCGGCCCCAAGGACGGCACCCGGCCCGCCCAACGCGGTGTCCAGGTCCGCCCAGAGATCCTCGACGTCCTCCAAGCCCACGGACAGGCGCAGCAATTGGTCGCTGACTCCCGCGTCGCGACGGTCCCGGGCGTCGACGATGCGGTGGCTGATGGACGCCGGATGCTGGATCAGGCTGTCGACGCTGCCGAGGCTGACGGCCGGGGTGATCAGGCGGACCCCGGCGATGACCTCGTGGGGGTCGCCGACGACCTCGAAGGCGAGCATGCCGCCGCCGATGCGCGGATAGTGGACGCGGGCGACGCGCGGGTCGGCGGCCAGCCGGCCGGCCAGTTCCGCCGCGTTCGCGGAGGCGGCGCGCACCCGGACCGGCAGCGTCGACAGGCCCCGCAGCAACAGGTATCCGGCCAGCGGATGGAGAACTCCCCCGGTCGCGAACCGGACTTGGCGCAGCTGCCGGGCGAACTCCTCGTCGCAGGCGACCACTCCCGCCATCACGTCACCATGTCCGCCCAGGTACTTGGTGGCGCTGTGCAGCACCAGCCGGGCGCCCTGCTCGGCCGGGCGCTGCAGCACCGGCGTGGCGAACGTGTTGTCCGCGAGGAGCGGCACGGAACCGCAGGCGTGTGCGACAGCCCGCAGGTCGAGTTCGGCAAGCGTCGGGTTGGCCGGGGACTCCACCATCACCAGGCCCGTGTCGGGGCGCAGCGCGTCCGCGATGCCGGCCGGGTCGACCCAGGTCACCTCCGAGCCCAGCAGCCCTGCCGTGAGGAGATGGTCGCTGCAGCCGTACAGGGGGCGTACGGCGACGACATGGCGCAGGCCCATCGCGTTGCGTACGAGCAGCACGGCGCTCAGTGCGGCCATGCCGCTCGCGAAGGCGACCGCGCTCTCGGTGCCTTCGAGCCGTGCCAACGCCGTCTCGAAGCGGGCCACTGTCGGGTTGCCGAGGCGGCCGTAGACGGGCGGGCCCTCGGGTTCGGCACCCTCGGCCGCGAACGCGTCGATCCGCGCGGCCTCGCCTCGGCTGTCGTAGGACGGGTAGGTCGTCGACAGGTCGATCGGCGCCGCGTGCAGGCCCTGCCCCGCCAGGTCCTCGCGGCCCGCGTGCACCGCCTCGGTGGCGAGGGCCCGGACGGGGAACGCGCCCCGACCGCTCTGGTCCCGCCGACCGTTCTGGCCGTTCTGGCCGGTTCTGTTCACATCACCCTGTGCGCCATATGCGCCGTATGCGTCATAGCTGCCGGAGTTCATGGGCAGAAGCCTGAACACCGGCCGGGGTTCGAGCGCCGGGTGCCGTGTTACGTTCGGGCCATGGCCGAATCCGTCGTACTCGATCCGGTGGATCTTCATCTTCTACGGCTGCTGCAGAACGACGCGCGGACGACGTACCGCGATCTCGCCGCGCAGGTCGGCGTCGCCGCCTCGACCTGCCTGGACCGGGTGACCCGGCTGCGTCGCGCCGGGGTGATTCTCGGCCATCAGCTGCGGCTCGACCCGGCGAAGCTGGGCCGGGGCCTGGAGGCCCTGCTGTCCGTGCAGGTCAGACCGCATCGGCGCGAGCTCGTCGGGCCGTTCGTCGAGCGGATCAGGGCGCTGCCCGAGTCACGCACCGTCTTCCACATCACCGGTCCCGACGACTACCTCGTCCATGTCGCGGTCGCGGACATGGCGGATCTGCAGCGGCTGGTCCTCGACGAGTTCACCTCGCAGCGCGAAGTGGCCCGGGTCGAGACACGGTTGATCTTCCAGCAGTGGGACTGCGGCCCGCTGCTGCCGCCCGCGCGCGAGGCGCACCGCGCACCGTACGTGCCGTCCTCGGCACCGCATCGCGAGAGCCCCGCATCCACGCGGCCGGACCCGCACGCGGCCATGCCCTCAGCTGAATCCTGCTGACGCGGCCCCCGTCCTCGTATGAGGATGGCCGCATGTCAGAGACGAAGAGCCCGCTGCCCCGCGAGGTCGCCGACACTTATGTCGACGAACTCATCGCCCTCGATCCGATCACCGGCACGTACCTCGGCGTGAAGGAGAGTTCGAGCAGGTTGCCCGACACCTCGCCGGCGGGCCAGGAGGCTCTCTCGGAGCTGGCGCGGGTGACCCTCACGCGGCTCGACGAGGCCGAACGGCAACCGGGCGCGGACAGCGACATCGAGCGCCGGTGCGCGCGGCTGCTGCGCGAGCGGCTCACGGCCGAACTCGCCGTCCACGAGGCGGACGAGGGCCTCCGGGCGGTCAGCAACCTGCACTCGGTCGCCCACTCGGTGCGCTCGATCTTCACTGTGACGCCGGCGAACACGGACGAGGACTGGGCCGCGATCGCCGAGCGGCTGCGCGCGGTGCCGGCAGCGCTGGAGGGCTACCGCGCGTCCCTCGCCCTCGGCCTGGAGCGCAAGCTCCCCGGAGGCCCGCGGGCGACCGCGACGTTCATCGGGCAGCTCACCGAGTGGTCGGACCCGGAGGGCAAGGGGCGCGGCTGGTTCGAGGACTTCGCCTCGGCGGGTCCCGAGGAGCAGCGCGCCGAACTCGACGAGGCAAGCCGCGCGGCGACACGTGCCGTCGTGGAGCTGCGCGACTGGATGCGCGACGTGTACGCACCCGCCATCGAGGGCTCGCCGGACACGGTGGGCCGCGAGCGGTACGCGCGCTGGTCGCGCTACTTCAACGGTACGGACCTCGACCTGGACGAGGCGTACGCGTACGGCTGGGCCGAGTACCACCGTCTCCTCGCCGAGATGAAGGCCGAGGCCGAGAAGGTGCTGCCGGGCGCCGCGACGCCGTGGGTCGCGCTCGCGCACCTCGACGAGCACGGCACGCACATCGAGGGCGTCGACGAGGTCCGCGCATGGCTGCAGGGCCTGATGGACCAGGCGATCGAAAAGCTCGACGGCACGCACTTCGAACTCGCCGAGCGGGTACGGCGGGTGGAGTCCCGCATCGCACCGCCCGGCAGCGCGGCCGCCCCGTACTACACCCCGCCGTCGGAGGACTTCGCGCGCCCCGGCTGTACGTGGCTGCCCACCATGGGCGAGACCCGCTTCCCCGTGTACGACCTGGTCTCGACCTGGTACCACGAGGGCGTTCCCGGCCATCACCTGCAACTCGCGCAGTGGGTGCACGTCGTCGAGGACCTCTCCCGCTACCAGGCCACCGTCGGCCGCGTCAGCGCCAACTGCGAGGGCTGGGCGCTCTACGCGGAGCGGCTGATGGACGAGCTGGGCTTCCTCACGGACGCCGAGCAGCGCCTTGGCTACCTCGACGCACAGATGATGCGCGCGGCCCGTGTGATCGTCGACATCGGCATGCACCTGGAGCTGGAGATCCCGGCCGACTCGCCCTTCCACCCGGGTGAGCGCTGGACCCCCGAGCTGGCCCAGGAGTTCTTCGGCTCCCACAGCAGCCGCCCGGCGGACTTCGTGGAGAGCGAGCTGACCCGCTACCTCTCGATGCCCGGCCAGGCCATCGGCTACAAACTCGGCGAGCGGGCCTGGCTGCTGGGCCGCGAGAACGCGCGACAGCGCCACGGCGACGCCTTCGACGCGAAGGCATGGCACATGGCCGCCCTGTCCCAGGGGTCGCTGGGTCTCGACGACCTGGTGGACGAGCTGTCCCGGCTCTGACGGTACAGCGCGTACCGGCCGGTCGTACGGCTTGTGCGGCGTACGGCGGCTGGGCTCAGGTCAGTTCCATGAGCCCGGCCGCCGTGTCCCGGAATCCGCAGCTCGCGTAGAACGGCTCCCACTCGGCTTCGTAGTCGACGTGCAGCCATTGCGCGCCGCGAGCGCGCGCCTCCTCGGCCGCCGCTCGCACCAGGCGCCGGCCCAGGCCCCGCCGCCGCTCGTCGGGATGGACCGTCGTGTCCAGCACGAAGGCGTGCAGGCCGCCGTCACCGACGACGTTGACGTATCCGACGAGTCTGCCGGCGGCGTCACGGGCCGCGATCCACACCAGGCTGCGCGCCAGCACCGGGCCGAATGACGTGGTCCGGTGCCCCGGCCAGGCGGCGGCGAACAGGTCGTTGAGTTCGCTGTCGTCGAGCGGCGGGCTGACCGCGGTCGTCGTGGCGTGGTCGGGTGCGGGCGTTCCATGGCTCATTCGGGCATCCCACCACGGAGACCACCTCATGATCACCCGATTTCTCCTCTGCGCCGATCCCCTGCGGCCCGTCCGCCCCGACCCGGCCTTCACCGAGGACGCCGCGGCCGTACGAGCGGTGGGTGCCGGGCTCGCCCTGCTCGATCACGACGCTCTGCTCGCCGGAAATGCCGAGGAGGCGGTACGTCGGGTGCCGCGGGACTCGGGCGCCTACTGGTACCGGGGCTGGATGATCCCGGCACTGAAGTACGGGGAGTTGGAGGCGGCCCTGCGGAATCGGGGCTGCGTGCTGCGGACTTCGGCCGCACGGTACCGCAGGGCGCATGAACTGCCGGGCTGGTACGGGGTGTTCGAGGCGCTCACGCCGTCCAGTGTCTGGCTGTCGGCGGCACCCGGTGAGCCGCCGGCACCTGCGCAGCTGGCCGAACTCGCGGCACCGCTCGGCTCGGTGGCCGCAATCGTCAAGGACTACGTCAAGTCCCGCAAGCACGAGTGGGAGGAGGCGTGCTACGTACCCGACGTCTCCGATCCCGCCCGGCTGTCAGCCGTCGTGCGGCGTTTCTTCGCCCTCCAGGAGGACTCGCTCGCCGGTGGCCTGGTGGTGAGGGCGTTCGAACCCTTCGTACGGGGTGGTGAGGCTCGGGTGTGGTGGGTGGACGGTGAGGCCGTCCTCGTCACCGCACACCCCGACACCCCTCACGACCGTCCCGCGCCGGTCCTCGACGCCGTGCGTACGGCGGTCGCCGCGCTCGACTGCCGTTTCGTGACGACCGATCTGGCGCTGCGCGAGGACGGGCTGTGGCGGGTGGTGGAGGTCGGTGACGGGCAGGTGAGCGGGCTGCCGCGGGGCGCGGACGCCGGACGACTCCTCGAAGCGCTCGCCGGCGCCCGCACCGCGGCTTCGGACGTCAGCGACGGAAACCGCCCTCCGAGTCGATGACCTGCCCGGTGACCCATCCCGCCTCGTCCGTGGCGAGCCAGGCGATCAGACGGGCGGGGTCGTCCGGCATCCCCCAGCGGCCGGCGGGGAACATCGCGGCGACGGCCGCGTGGTCGTCGCCGGTCAGGTAGCCCGTGTCCACCGGACCGGGGTTGACGGTGTTCACGGTGATGCCCCGCTCGGCGAGCGTGGTCGCCAGTGACCGGGTGATCGAGGCGAGGGCGCCCTTCTGCAGCGCGTACGCGATCTCGCCGGGCATGCCTCCCGCGATGTCCTGACCGGAGGTCATCATCACGACACGGCCTCCCGGGGTATCCGGCGGCAGTGCGGCGCGCAGCCGGGCGTGGGCCTGGACGAGGAGGAGCACCGAGCGTGCGTCGACCGCCCAGTGTGCGTCGAGCATGGTGGCGTCGATCGTGTCGAGGGTGCCGTCGGATCCGCTGAGCGCGTGGTTGGCGACGAGGATGTCGAGCCGCCCGCCGAGCGCCTCCGCGGCGGTTTCGACCAGCCGGGCCGGGACCGCCGGGTCGGTGAGGTCGCCCGGCCCGTCGACGACCCTGGCCTCGGGGTCGCCCAGCACCTCGCGCACTTCTGCGGCCACGGCCGTCGGGCTGTCGGCGCCCCAGGGCATGGCGACGTCGTGCGGCACATGGTGGTGCAGATACACGCTCGCGCCGTACGCGGCGAGGCGTCGGGCCACGGCGAAGCCGATGCCGCTGCGCCTGCTGGCGCCGGTGACCAGGGCGGTACGCCCGCGCAGCGGAAGCGGGTCGCGGCGGAGCTCTTCGGGGGCAGGGGGCGGGAGTTGGGGCATGGTCGGTCATGATGCCCGGGTGGCGCGGGGCTCCGCACGTCCATTTCCGACAGGGTGGGCTCGCCCGAGCTTCCCGGCCGAGCCGAGCCCGGTCAGTCCGTGAGCCGTCGCAGCTGTACGAGCCCGAGCCAGGTCTCCGGGCGGGGCTCGACGTAGGCCGCACGCACCGCGTACGCGCCCGCGGCCAGCGGAACCCTCAGATGGTCCGTGCGGGTCGAGGCGTGTCCCGGGCGTGCCGCGTCGAACAGGACCACGGCGCCCGGCACACTCCACCGCACCTCCGGCTGCCATGCCGCCGAGGCGAGCGCGGCCGGGACTCCGGACAGCACGTCCGCCTCCGACGCGGCCGCACACCACCGTACGAAGGTGGAGTGCTCCGGCAGGAACGACGTCGAGGCCGGATCGTCGCCGAGGACCAGGGCCCTGCTGTCCCCGACGGGCACGAGACCGATGGAGCCGTCGACCTCGCAGGCCCGGTCGTAGTCGGAGGACAGGTCGTCGCCGTCCGCCCCGGCCCAGAACGGCAGCACGACCTCCGGGACCGCTATGAGCGGTCCGCCGCCCGACTCCACCCACTTGACCGTACCCGCGTCCGCGTATCTCGCCATGGGCCGAAGCTACACGCCGCAAGGACCTTCGACGTCCGGGTCCGGCCGACCGGTTCAGCAGCCGCAGTCCTCGGCGTCCACCGGCGCGGTCAGCGGGTCGGCGTCGCGCCGCTCGCGGCCCTCCCAGGTCTCGAACTCGAAGCCCTCACGCACCCAGTACTCGAAGCCGCCGAGCATCTCCTTGACCTGGAAGCCGAGTTCGGCCAGGGCGAGAGCCGCGCGGGTGCCGCCGTTGCAGCCGGGGCCCCAGCAGTACGTGACGACCGGCACCGACTTGTCGAGGAGTTGCTCGGCCTGCTCGGGGATGAGCGCGGTGGGCAGGTGGACCGCGCCCGGCACATGTCCCTGGTCCCAGGACGCCGTGGAGCGGGAGTCGAGGACGACGAAGCCCGGGTCGCCGCCGGCCGCAAGGGCGCCGGCGACGTCGGACACGTCGGCGTGGAAGGCGAGGCTCGCGGCGAAGTAGGCGGCGGCCGCGGCCGGGGACGCCGGGGCGACGCGCAGCACGGGGTTCACGGCGGTCGTCGTACCGCTCGCGCCGGAGACGGTGCTCGACGTGCTGCTCGCGCCGGTGACGGCGGTCGAGGTGCTGCTCGCGGTGCTCGTGGTCATGGTGGCCTTCCCTCCCGGTCCCGCCGCTCCCGGTGCGTTGTGCCGCACCGGACGTTCGGAACTTCCTGACCAGAAATCTACGTCCGGTGATCCACTTCAAGAAGTGGCGATCCACGGGATCACTCTTGATCGGCCGGGGATTTCCCTGTTATCTCTCGGACATGACCGCGTATTCCCCGGACGCCACCGACTGGCGCATCCTCGATGTCCTCCAGCGCGAGGGCAGGGCCAGTTTCGCCGAGCTGGCCCGTGCCGTCTCGATGTCCCCGAGCGCGGTCACCGAGCGGGTGCGCCGCCTGGAGGAGGCAGGTGTCATCCAGGGGTACGCCGCCGTCGTGGACCCGGAGCGGCTCGGCCTGCCGATCCTCGCCTTCGTCCGGCTGCGCTATCCGACCGGCAACTACAAGCCCTTCCACGATCTCGTCGCCGTGACGCCCGAGGTCCTGGAGGCGCATCACGTGACGGGCGACGACTGCTTCGTCATCAAGGTCGCGGCACGCTCGATGAGCCACCTGGAGGAGGTGTCGGGCAAGCTCGGCGCGCTGGGGTCGGTGACCACGAGCGTCGTCTACTCCTCGCCGCTCCCCCGCCGCCCGCTGGGCCACTGACGCAGACCCTTCCGGCCGCGTCAGCGCACGCCCCGCTGCCGTACGACCGACCCCGTTCGCTCCTTGACGATCTCCAGCTGTGCGTGGATGCGGCGCCGCAGATCGGCGACATGGCTGACGATGCCGACGCTGCGGTCGCGCTCGCGCAGCGAGTCGAGCACGTCGAGGACCTCGTCGAGGGTCTGGTCGTCGAGGCTGCCGAAGCCCTCGTCGATGAAGAGCGTGTCGAGCCGCACACCGCCGGCCTCGTCGGTGACCACGTCCGCGAGGCCGAGGGCCAACGCGAGGGAGGCGAAGAAGGTCTCGCCGCCGGACAGCGTCGCGGTGTCGCGCTCACGGCCGGTCCAGGCGTCGACGACATGAAGCCCGAGGCCGCTGCGCCCGCGGCCGGCACGGTCGGCGGAGTGGACGAGGGTGTAGCGCCCGGACGACATGCGCTGCAGCCGTACGGTCGCGGCGGCGGCGACCTGCTCCAGGCGGGCGGCGAGTACGTAGGACTCCAGGCGCATCCTGCGCTCGTTGTCCGCGGAGGTGCCCGCGGCGAGGGCGGCCAGCCGGGCCACGCGGTCGTACTCCTCGCGCAGCGGGCCCAGCCGTCGTACCGAGGCGGCCGCCTGCGCGGAAAGCCGGTCGAGGTCGGTGCAGCGGCGGGCGGCCGCGTCCTGTCGGGAGGCGGTGTCCTGCAGCCGTCGGGCCGCGGCCTCGGCCGTCCGCTCGGCCTCCGTCAGATCGGCCAGTGGCTGCTGGGCGGCGGCTGCCGTGTCGGCCTCGGCGAGCACCGCGTGCACCGCTGCCTCCTCCGACTGCCAGACGTCCAGGCGTCGTTGGAGATCACGGTGCGCCGCGTCGTCGAGGAGCGCGGCCGACGCGGCCGCCGGTGTGTCGAACCCGGCGCGGAAGGCCGCGTCGGCAAGCCGGGCGTCGGCGTCCTTGAGACGCTCGGCGGTCACTTCGGCGGTCCGGACGGCGTCCGCGGCGTCGGTGAGCCGTGCGGCCTCCCGCTCCAGCTGCGCGGCGCGCGCGGCCACGCTGTCGGCGGCGCCGCGGGCCTGCGTCAACACCTGCTCCAGGGAGGCTCGTTCCCCGTCGATCGCTTCGCGACGGGAGACCCGGGCGGCGGTGCGCAGGGCCGCCTGCTGCCGGGCGGCCACGCGTCGCTCCTGTTCGAGCTCGGCATGGGCTAGGCGCTCACGAGCGGCGTGCAGCCCGGACGCGGCAGTGCGCGCTCGGGCGTGCTCACGCTCCAACTCCTCGACGTGCGCGGCGAGTTGTTCCGTCGAGGCGTCAGCGGCCTCCGCGGTGGCGGCGGCCAGCGCCTCGCGGACGAGGCCGAGCCGCTGCTCGTGCTCGGCGCGCTCCTCGTCGGCGCGCTGGTAGGCGGCGAGTGCCTGCTCCTCCGCCTCCCGATCGATGTGCCCGTCGACCTTCCGTGCGGGCGCGGGATGTTCGGTGGCGCCGCAGACGGTGCAGGCCTCGCCGTCGGTGAGAGAAGCGGCGAGTTCGGCGGCGATGCCCTTGAGGCGCTGTTCCTTCAGGTCCAGCCAGTGGGCGCGGGCGTCCGTGGCGCGTTCGCGTGCCGCTAGCACGCGCGCGTGGGCGTCCTCCGTGTCGCTTGCGAGCTGGTCGCGCAGTCGGGCCGCCGCGAGGCGCGCTCCGGCGGGGTCGCGTTGGACGGCGAGCTGCTCGGCGCGGGCCGCGGCCTCCTGCGCGGACTCGATGTGTGTCCGCAGGCCGGCGCGAGTCTCCTCCCATGCGGCGAGCCAGCCCTCGGCGTCCTGGAGCGCCTCCTCGTCGGCTCGCTCCTGACGGTCCAGGGAGGCCCGCTCGGTGGTGAGTTCGGTGAGGCGGCGCTCGGCGCGGCGCGCCGACTCCAGGCCGCCCAGCTCCTCGGCCGCCCTGCGGGCCGCCGCGGCGAGCCCGGGTGCGCCCGCGTCGCCGAACTCCGGGGACAGCGCGGCACGCGCGCGTACCTCCTCGGCGGCCGCGCTCCGGTGCTCGGCCTCGGCGGTTTCGCGCAGGTCGAGTGCGGGAGCCACCGCCTCGGCCTTACGGGCACGCTCCATCCGCTGCTGCGCCTCCCGGTGGGCGTCGGCCCGCTCCTCCAGGCGTGCGGCGCGCTCCCGCGTCTCGGTGAACCGGCGCTGCAGTCGGGCCAGTTCGCGGACTTCGTCGAGGTCGCGGTCGGCCTCGGTGTGCGCGGCTGCGGCGGCCGTACGGACGCAGTGGGCGACGGTGAGCCGCTCGCGGGCCGTGCTGCGGGCGACGGCGGCCCAGGACAGCACGGTCTCGGCGACGCCGGGGTCGCCGGGCGCGAGGTCGGGCAGCGGTGCCTCGGCCGTGTCCCCTGCGGCCTGCTGCATGCGGTGAGCGTCGGCGAGCAGCGCCGTGTCCCCGTCGCGCACCTCGGTCTCGGCCGCGCGCCGCCGCTCGGCGAGGCGCTTTTCGACCTCGGCGAAGCGGTGGGTGTCGAAGAGCCGCCCGAGCAGCTTGCCGCGGGCCTCGGCGTCGGCCCGCAGGAAGCGGGCGAAGTCGCCCTGGGGCAGCAGCACGACCTGGCAGAACTGCTCGCGGCTCATGCCGAGCAGTTGGGTGATCTCCTCGCCGATCTCCTGATGGGAGCGGCTGAGGTCCTTCCAGGCGCCCGCCGGGGCGTCGTACTCGCGCAGCAGGCTCTGCGCCTTGTCGGTCGTCGTGCCGGTGCCGCGCTTCTTGGGGCGTTCCCAGGGCGGCTGCCGGGTGACCTCCAACCGGCGTCCGGCGACGGTGAGTTCGAGGCGGACCTCGGTGCGCGTCGCGGGGGTCGCGTGGTCGCTGCGCAGGGTCAGGCCCTGACCGCTCTGACGGGCACCGGGCACGGCCCCGTACAGCGCGAAGCAGACCGCGTCCAGGACGGACGTCTTGCCCGCGCCGGTCGGGCCGTGCAGCAGGAAGAGGCCTGCCGCCGACAGTTCGTCGAAGTCGACGGTCTGTGCCCCGCCGAAGGGGCCGAAGGCGTTGATGTCCAGCCGGTGCAGCCTCATCGGCTGACCTCCCGGGCGGCCTCGTCGGCCCGGACGGCGTCGAACGCGTCGCGCAGCACCGCTTGTTCGTGGGCGTCGGGGCCCGCGCCGCGCACATGGGTCACGAAGTCCTCGGCAATCTGCTGGTCGTTGCGGCCCTCCAGGCGCCGGGCGTAGGAGAGGTCCGGGTCGTCGGGGGCGCGGTCCGGGTCGAAGACGAGGCTGATGGCGTGCGGGAAGCGCTCGGCGAGCCTGGCCATGGGCTCGGCGGGGCGCACCGGGTCCGTGAGGGTCGCCTCGACCCAGGCGTCCTCGTGCCGCTCCAGCGCGGGGTCGGCGAGCAGGTCCTCCAGCCGTCCCCTGATGCGGGCCAGCGCTCTCGGCACGGGGCAGTCGACCCGCTCGGCGCTCAGCGAGCCGTCCGGGCCGAGGTCCACGAGCCACATGGACTTGCGGTGGTCGACCTCCGAGAAGGAGTACGCCAACGGGGAGCCCGAGTAGCGCACGCGCTCGGTGATGGTCTGGCTGCCGTGCAGATGCCCGAGCGCGGCGTAGTCGACGCCGTCGAAGACACCGGCGGGCACGGAGTCGACTCCGCCGACGGTGATGTCCCGCTCGCTGTCACTGCTCTCGCCGCCGGTGACGAAGGCATGGGCGAGGACGACGGAACGGGTGCCCGGCGCGCGCAGGGCCAGGTCGGCGCGGACCCGCTCCATGGCGGCGGTGAGCACCGCCTCATGGCCCGCCTTGTCGACTCCGAGCTCGTCCTTCACCAGCGCCGGCTCCAGATACGGCAGTCCGTAGAAGGCCACGTCACCGTGGGCGTCGGTGAGCACGACAGGGGTGCCGCAGGCCGCGGCGTCGGTGCGCAGATGGATGCCGGCCCGGTCGATGAGGCCGGCGCCGACGCCGAGCCGGCGCGCCGAGTCGTGGTTCCCGGAGATCATCATCGTGGGCACGCCGAGGTCGGCCAGCCGGTGCAGGGCGTCGTCGAAGAGCTCGACGGCGGCGAGAGGCGGCACCGCCCTGTCGTACACATCACCCGACACGACCACCGCGTCCACCGCGTGCTCGCGCACGGTCGCGACAAGATGACCGATGAACTCGGCCTGGGCACCGAGCATGTTCACCCGGTGAAACGCCCGGCCGAGATGCCAGTCGGAAGTGTGCAGCACTCTCATGAAACCGCTCTGACCTGCACGTGTACCCCCCGCGATGCCCCAACAACCAGCACCGACCAGCCCGGACGCATCGGTCGGCACCCACCACGCTAGCGCCTGGCGGCACCTGATTTCCCACCGACCTCACACTGCCGGTCGACGCCGGTCGGCAATCCGCTGGAAATGTCCGTCACTCCGTCACCGGAAATGTCCCTCGACTCAGCTCACCCTCGCTTGACCTCCTCGGTCACGGCGGGGAGCACCGTGCGAAGGTCGCCCACGACACCGAAGTCGACCAGATCGAAGATCGGAGCCTCCTCGTCCTTGTTCACCGCGACGATGGTCTTCGAGGTCTGCATGCCGGCGCGGGTTGGCCCGGCTGTGCTCCCCGATCGGCCTGGACCTCGGTGCGCGCACACCCGAGGAGACGGCGGTGTCCATCACCGCGGAGATCATCGCCCACATCAGCGGAGGCTCGGGCCTGCCCCCTGTCCCAGGGCACGGGCCCGATCCACCACACCGTGCCGCGGAGGCGGCTCTCCCCCGCCAGTTGACAGGCGAGGAGGACGGCACGTGCTGGTCGGCGGCCCAGGAGCCGAGGATGCGCAGCCGTTCACGGGCGCACGGTGAATCCCGAGTCCGGATCGGCCAGGATCGCCCGGGCGGCGCCGCCACCCTGCGCACGCGTGGCCAACGGCGACCGCGATGGCCTTCTTCTCGCTCATGTCAGCAAGTGAGGGCAATCCGTTCCGCCTCGTGCGGTCGAAGCAGGGGCAGTACCAGCCATCGCCCCGGCACCGGATGGCCCGGGGCAGATCCGAGAGGACAACGCATGCGGATACGTAGCTCGCTTGCCGCCGCGCTGGCGGTGGCAGCCTTCACCCTCGTCCCCGCCACGACACCCGCTCTGGCCGCTCAGGAGCCGAGGACCCAGGCGGGAGCGACCTGCATGGGCCAGGTCGCGAATGTCGTCGGCACGGAAGGCGACGACTTCGAGACGGGCACCCCGGGCAACGACGTGGTCGCCCTGCTCGGCGGCAACGACACCTACGCCGACGCGGGTGGCAACGACCTGGTGTGCCTGGGCTCCGGAAACGACATCATGGGGGCGGACGTCACGTTCGTCACCAACTCCGACACGGTGGACGCAGGCCCCGGCAACGACCAGGTGTTCGGCTTCGACGGCAGTGACGTCGTCCTCGGCGGCGACGGCGCCGACGAACTGCACGGCGGCAACGGCACGGACGACCTGCGCGGCCAGGCAGGCGACGACGACCTGTTCGGCGAGGGCGCCAACGACGTTCTGCGCGGCAACACGGGTGACGACTCGGCCGACGGTGGACCCGGGACGAACGATCAGTGCGCCGCCGAAGCAGAGGCCGCCTGCGAGGCGGACCCGTCCACCTAGGGGGTGTTGTGAAAGTCCCGCACAGCACCCACGGCGCCCGGCACGCACCCTCGCCGCACCGGCCGAAGACCCAAGTACGTCCAGTACGAGGACCTTCGTCCGGCACGCCGAGGGCACGCACCGAACACCGCGAGCACCGCACAGGACTTTCAAAACACCCCCTAGGGCTGTCGCAAGATGTCAGTGCGAGGACGCCGCCCTCGGCTGCTGGGCGTGATGCTTCCTCAGCAGTTCCTGGTACCACAACGCACTGTCCTTGATGGTGCGGCGCTGGGTCTCGTAGTCGATGTGGACGATGCCGAAGCGCTTGGAGTAGCCGTATCCCCATTCGAAGTTGTCCATCAGTGACCATACGAAGTATCCGCGCAGATCCACGCCGGCGGTCAGTGCCCGGTGGGCTGCGGCGAGGTGGCGACGGATGTAGTCGACGCGTTCGGGGTCGTGGACGGCGTGGCTGCCGTCGGCGCGGGCGGTGAGGTGGTCCTCGAACGCCGCTCCGTTCTCGGTGATGACCAACGGCTGGCCAGGGAACCTGGCGTGCAGGTCCAGGAGGAGTTCCTCCAGGCCGTCGGGGTCGATGTTCCAGCCCATGGCCGTGTGTGGGCCCTCCTGCGCGACGAACTCGACCTGGGGCGAGCCGGGCCAGGGTGATCCGCCCATGTCCTTGTGACCGTCGTTGTTCTGACGAGGCGTCTCACCGTCCCAGAGCCGAACCGTGGTGGTGGCGTAGTAGTTGACGCCGAGCAGGTCCAGGGGCTGGTGTATCCGGGCCAGGTCGCCGTCTTCGACGAACGCCCAGTCGGTGACGGCGGCGGTGTCCTCGATGAGGTCCTGCGGGTAGTGGCCTCGCAGCAGGGGTTCGGTGAAGGCCCGGTTGGCCAGTGCGTCGATGCGTCGTACGGCCTCCTCCCCGCCCTCGCCCTTGCCGCGCAGGACATGGAAGTTGAGGGTGATCGAGTACTGCGGATCGTTGGTGGTGACCGCCCTGAGCTGCTCGACCGCCAGACCGTGGGCGAGGTTGAGGTGATGCACCGCGGTCAGCGCCGCGGCGCCGTCGGTGCGGCCGGGAGCGTGGGCGCCGGAGCCGTAGCCGAGGTAGGCGGAACACCAGGGTTCGTTCAGGGTCGTCCAGACCGCCACCCGGTCGCCGAGGGCTTCGCCGACGATGCGGGCGTAGTCGGCGAAGGCGAATGCGGTCTCGCGGTTCGTCCAGCCGCCCTCGTCCTCGAGGACCTGGGGCAGGTCCCAGTGGTAGAGGGTGGCGATCGGAGTGATTCCCCGGTCGAGCAGGCCGTCGACGAGGCGGCTGTAGAAGTCCAGGCCCTTGGAGTTGGCCGGGCCCCGGCCCGTGGGCTGGATGCGTGGCCAGGCGATGGAGAACCGGTAGGCCCGCAGGCCCAGGGACGCCATGAGGTCGAGGTCGGCGTCGAGACGGTGGTAGTGGTCGGCCGCGATGTCACCGGTGTCGCCGTTCCACGTCTTGCCCGGGGTGTGGGAGAAGGTGTCCCAGATCGAGGGACCGCGCCCGTCCTCGTCGGCGGCGCCCTCGATCTGGTAGGCGGCGGTCGCGGAGCCGAGGAGGAAGTGCGCGGGGAAGGACAGGTGCTGGGCTGTCGGCATGCGGATTTCTCTCTGCTGGGCATCGGCCAGGAATCAAGGAGATGTTAACGTTAACAAGACGCCCAAGCCGTCGGCCCGACGAACCCCGCTTCCCTCCCGCCTGCCTCGGAGTGCGCCCCGTGCCGACCTTCTCCAACGCGGCTTCGGCCCCGAGGGTCCGGGACGCATCGTCGCTGCGGGCCGGCGTCGGGGGGCGCTCCGGCCGGCGAGGAGGACGAGGGCCTGGGCGGAGGCGGAGCCGGGTGTTCAGCCTTGGGCGGCTGCCACGCGGCCCCGTCGAATCAGCCGTAGAAGTTCTTCTGCCAGCGGTGCTTGGCCAGCAGTGACAACTCCTGGACGGTCAGCGGTGGCGCTTCGGTGATCGCCGCGTTGCGTTCCACGTTCGTCAGGGACCGCATCCCGACGATGACAGTAGAGATCGCCTGACCGGCGAGAGCGAACCTCAGGGCCGCGGAGGGAAGTTCGTCGGCGCCGATCCGCAGCTCGGCGAGGATCGCCTCCACACGCTCCTCGACCTCGGCGGGACGGTCGTCCCTGAAGTACCAGTTGCGCCAGTCGCCCTCGGGAAAGGTGACGCCCTTGCGGATCCCTCCCGTAAGGGCCCCTTCGTCAAGGGCGACTCGGACGATCACGCCGACGCCGTACTCCTCACAGGCCGGCAACAGGGCGTCGGACGGCGCCTGTTCGAAGACGTTGTAGATGACCTGGACCGTGTCCAGGACCCCGGTGCGCAGCACCGTGAGCACGTTCTCGGGCTGGTGGTCCTTGACGGAGATCCCGAAGGCCCTGATCTTGCCCTCCTGCTTGAGGGCGTCCACGGTCTCCAGCCAGTCGCCGCGGCCGGTCCACTCGTCCTCCCAGGTGTGCAGCTGGAGGAGGTCGACGTGGTCGCGGCCGAGTTCGCGCAGGCTGGTCTCCAGGCTCTCGCGCAGGTGCGCACCGGGGAAAGCCTCCATGACGTCGATTCCGCTGGGCGCCAGGGAGACGGGCACCTTCGGCCCGGCCTTCGTCGCCACGTGCACGCCGTCCCCGCCGCCCGGCAGTTCCTTGAGTGCGCGGCCGACGACGCGTTCGCTGCGGTCGTAGGCCCGGGCGGTGTCGATGAAGGTGACGCCCAGGTCGATCGCGCGATGCAGGGCGCGTACGCCGGAGTCGTCGTCGGCGCCGACCCAGGCGCCCTGGCCAAGTCCCCAGGCTCCATAGCCGATCTCGGAGACGGTCAGTCCGGTGTGGCCGAGTTCCCGATGACGCATGTGCTGTTCGTACTCCCCGGGTGAGGCCCCTGGTGAGGAGCCGTTCCTGTGTGCTGCCCGACAGCACCACGACTTGCCTGCCCGACGCTACAGACGGTGGTGGTCACGGCGACAGCACGGAGGGACAGCGAAACTTTCGAATCCGTGGCGTGCCTCAGGAGCCCGCTCGGGGCGCGGCGGTGCTGCGCCGTACGACGAGGCGCGGGGCGATCTTCTGGTGCTCGGACGTCTCCCCGCCCAGCACCCGCACCAGCAGCTCGATGGCACGCCCGCCGAGGTGGGCGAAGTCCTGCCGGACCGTGGTCAGGGCGGGGACCAGGTATCCGGCGCCCTTCATGTCGTCGAATCCGACGACCGACACATCCTGCGGCACCTTCACGCCTCGCTCGGCGAAGGCGGCCAGCACTCCCATCGCCATCTGGTCGTTCCCGGCGAAGACCGCGGTGGGCAGGCCGGTGTCGCCCGCGCAGAGTTCACGGGCGAGGCGGAACCCGCTCTCCGCGCTGAAGTCGCCTTCCAGCAGGGGCCCTTCCACTCCCGCGTCGGCGAGTTCGGCCTGCCAGCCGGCGACCCGGGCCCGGGCGTCGAAGGTGCGCAGCGCACCCGTGAGGTGGGCGATGTTCCGGTGCCCGAGGCCGAGGAGGTGGCGAACGGCCAGACGGGCGCCGAGTTCCTGGTCCACCTCGACGAAGCTCAGACCGGGGTCGGGCACGCTGCCGGACATCACCACCACGACCGGCACCCCGATCGCGAGGCGGGACAGTGCCTCCACGGCGACGGGCCGGTCGGCGACCACCGCGATCGCCTCCACCGACTGGTCGGTGAGCCGCTGCAGGGTCTCCACGAGGTCGCCTGTGGTGCTCTCCCCCTGCCGACTGGCCAGACTCACCCAGTAGCCGGCCTGCTTGGCGGCCGTCTCCACGCCCAGGAGGATGCGCGGCAACTCGAACAGGTCCGACCCGACGATCACCACGCCGATCGTCGAGGAACGGCGGCTCTTGAGGGCCCGGGCGACGCTGTTGCGTCGGTAGCCCAGTTTCTGGATCGCCGCCTCGACCCGGGTCCGGGTCTCCGGACGGACCGAGGGGTGGCCGTTGATGACACGGGACACGGTGATGTGCGAGACGCCGGCCTCCCGGGCCACGTCCATCATGCCTGGCGGCCGGTCCATGTCACTCGTCCTCTGCCTAAACCCCAGCAGGCGGCCTCGCGCCCACCGCCGATCCTGCCACAGGCCCTGGGCCCCATCTCGTTACGGCCGGGCAGGCACGAAGACGGCTCAGGAGTCCCCACTGCCCTCAACTGGAGCTCTTCGCCCACCGGTCGTTCATGAGGAGCGACCCCCTGGAAGGGATCAGATTGACCAGCACCGCGAAGTCGACTGCAGACAGACTCGACTCCGTCTGCAGCAAGCGTGCACGAGCTGAGGTGCGGTCGCGGCCCGCCTGCCCTGCGCCGGACCTCCTGCCCCGGCGATGGACCCGCGGCCGGCACCCGTCCAGGGGCGTCCCCGGTGGGAAAGGGGTGACCTCTGCTGACGGGTGGGACTCCTCTGCCCCCGCCGTGGGGGCGGGGGCAGACTCCGGCTGAGCAGAGTGCGTCAGTGCTCGTGACGCGGATGGACGTGGAGATGGACCCACGGCAGAACCGCAGCCAGCATCAGGCATGCGACCTCGAACTGCCAGGGTGACGCCGTCGCGAGAAGTGTCAGCGCCTTCGCCATCAGATAGGGACCGATGACCGATCCGGCAACTCCGGAGAAGGCGTTGAACGTCCGAAGCGCCTGTCCGGACTCCCTGTCCGGCACGGAGACCGTCAAGGCCGGGCCGTCCGGAGTCGTCGTGATCGACACGTAGGCGGAACCGGTGGGTTCCCCGGTGTCGAGTACGAGGACTTCGTCGTCTTCTTCGTTGCTGTGAGTCGGCGGGTCGTTGAGGGGCATGGCCGGACCTTTCCGGCCGGTTCAGAGTGGGTTGTCGTGTTACGTGGGAACCGGCCTGATCGGCTGCACGGCGCCACCTCCATCTCGGGTTGAGGGCGGACACGGACCTCCTGGCGGCCCACCGCTCCCCGAACCCCCGTGGGTCCGCGGCGTCCGCCGGAGCCGCAGCTTTCGCTGCGTCTTTCCCCCGATCGCCTCCTGCGGAGCGCGGTGCCGCAGCCCCGTGTCTGCGGTGCCCGCCCTTCCCAGTGAGGCAGGACCCACGGTAGCAAAGGTGGTGCGTTAACGCACCAATTTGGTGGCGTTCTGTTGCGTTCCATGGCAGACTTGCAGATCAGAACGCCAGCGCGGGCAAGACGAGAAGAGGAAGAGGAGGGGCTGCGCATGGGAGGACAGCCGGTTCGTTCGTTGCGTCATCCTGAGAGTGAGCGGTACTCCGTGACACTCGTTCCACCGGCCGTGCAGGCGGTAGCTGAGCTCACCGAGGCGACCGGGCTCAGCAAGGCGGACGTGATCAACCGCGCGGTGCAGATCTACGCCTATCTGGAAGCGCAGCGGGCGCAGGGGCACGAGATCCTGCTGCGGGATCCGCAAGGGGCCCTGGAACGGGTTCACATCCTCTGAAGGCGGCCCCGTCGGGAGGGCATCAGGCCAAGAGGCGAACCCCGCCTGAACTGGCACTTCGCGAAAGCCCAACGGCTGGGTCCGACATCACCGGCGGATACTCCCGTATCGGTCCGCCGCGTATCCCCGCTGTCCGTCAAGCGTCCCCGTACGCCTCTCCGCCCAGTTGGAACCCGGCCGTCCCGGCCGTCGCGTCCGCCAGCCATGACCTGAAGGACTCCACGTCCGCGTCCGGCAGCCCGATCTCGATGGTGACCGCCTCTGCGTACCGCACGTCCCGCACCTCGCGTCCGCTGGAACGCAGGTCGTTCTGCACCTTGCCCGCGCGCTGATGGTCGACGGTCACCGTGGCGAGCCGGAAACGCCTGCGCGTGATCGTGCCGAGGGTGTCCAGCGCCTCGCCGACCGCGCCGCCGTACGCCCTGATCAGTCCGCCCGCGCCCAGCTTTACGCCGCCGTAGTAACGGGTGACGACGGCGACGACGTACCGCATGTCGCGGCGCAGCAGCATCTGGAGCATCGGGACGCCCGCCGTGCCGCCCGGCTCGCCGTCGTCGCTCGCCCGCTGGACGGCGGCGTCGGCGCCGATGACGTACGCGAAGCAGTTGTGCGTGGCGTCGGAGTGCTGTTTGCGGATTCCCGCGATGAAGTCCTGGGCCTCCTGCTCGGTTCCCGCCGGGGCGAGGGCGCACAGGAAGCGGGAGCGGTTGACCTCGGTCTCGTGCACGCCCGCGCGGGCCACTGTGCGGTACTCGTCCTGCATCGGGCCAGCGTATGCGCTCCACGCGCGCGTGCCGCCCGTCGGCCTTCCCTGGGGGCGCCCCCGGAGGCCCACCGGCTCGTCCTCAGGAGGGCTTCTTCCCCCTCGGCACGGTCATGCCGGTCAGCAGCGCCGTGCCGGGGGCGAGCAGGTCCCATGTGCTGCCGCGCCAGGAGAGGAACGCGGTCGCGGAGGTCGGGAACTTGGTGCGGACGTCGTCGAGCGCGTCGTCGAGGCTGTCCCCGGCCAGTTCGAGCACGAGTTCCTCCAGCCCCGGATTGTGCCCGACCAGCAGCAACGTCCCGACCTGGTCCGGCACTTCGTGCACGGCCTCCAGCAGCTCCGGTACGTCGGCCCCGTACAGCCGCGGATCGAACCGCACGGCCGGCGGGGTGCCCCACTGTGCCGCAGCCAGCTCCCACGTCTGCCGGGCGCGGACGGCGGTGGAGCACAGCGCGAGGTCCGGCAGACAGTCCGCCTCGGCGAGGGCGCGCCCGGCGGCGGGCGCGTCGCGTCGGCCGCGCGGCGCGAGCGGGCGCTCGTGGTCGCTCACGCCCGTGGGCCAGGCGGACTTGGCGTGCCGCAGGACGACGAGTCTGCGCAGCGGGCCGGTTCCGGCGCGGGCGATCACCGCACCGTCCCGATGTCGCGGGTGAGTTCGAGGCCGAGGAGGCGGTCCGCGTAGGCGTACGTCTCGAAGCGGGCCCCTTCCGGAACGTCCTCGGCCCGCTCCACGCGTCGCAGCACGTCCAGTACGGCGGGTACGTCGAGGTCGTCCTCCCAGGCGGCCCGCAGCTCGTGCCGCACTTGCTCGGGGACCGGCTTCGACGGCCGGGTGGCCCAGGTGGCGACAGCCCTGCGCCAATGGCCGAGCGTCTCTCGGGCGTCGTCCAGGCAGGCGCTGTCGAGGTCGACGGGCTCCTGGCGCGGGCGGGCGAGCAGCGCCATGCGCAGCAGGGACGGGTCGGCGGTGCCGGTCACCGGGGCGACCTCCACCCGGATGCCGTCCGGCGCGGGCTCGCCCGGCGCGAGGACGTGCAGCACCGGGCCCGGGCCGAGGATCCCGCCCTCGGCCCGGCGGATGCCGAGTGCGTCGGCCCGCGCCCGCAGCTCCGGAGGCGGATCGGCGACCGTGACGACGGGTGTGCCGCCCAGTTCGAGGGCGCGGGCGAGAACGTCGGCGACCAGAAGCACCCGCAGGGCGGACGTGTCGCCCTGCGCGACATGCGCCACGACACGGGTCAGGCTCCGGCGGGCGTTCACGGCGTCGGTGGGCTCGCCCGTTCGGGCGTCAGTGATACGTAGCACGGGGTGAGCGTAGGCGGGCGGGCGGCGGAGCGCAGGGAGGTGGACGCCATTCCGGACAGAGATCCGGAGTTCGCGGCACTCAGGAGCTCGCCGCCTCACGGCCGATGGATCCGCACCCGGTCAAGGACGGCGACCGCGTACGTCTCGCCCAGAAGGTCCGCCACGCCGGACAGAAAGGACCTGAGCCGTTCCTCGTCGTCGACGATCACGACCGCGCAGGGCCCCTTGGCGGTGAGGTGCGCCGACTTCGGGTGTCCGGCGCCGAAGCCGGTGAGGCCGTGGAAGACGCTCGCGCCCAAGAGGCCTTCGCGCCGGGCCCGGTGGACGAGTTCGACGTAGGCGGGCCGGTGGTGCCAGAGCACGGCCGCGTCGAGATGGACGGTGAGACGGGCGGCGACGATGTCGGAGTCGGCCATGGGATCACCCCTCGGGCGCCGCGCGGACGCCCCCTTCGGACGGTACTGCGCGCACGCCCCGCTCGGGAGGCGCGGGTCGTCAGCCGGCCTGCACCGCGGAGAGGTTGTCCAGCTCGGCGTCCAGGAGCCCGCTCACGTACCGCGTCCGCTCCTGTTGCTCCGGCCCGGAGAATCCTCTGGGTGTCGTCTCGACCAGCATGATGAGGTACAGGTAGCTGCGGTAGAGGGAAAGCCGCAGCCGGGTGGCGGAGTCGAAGACGAGGTGCCCACCGGCCCCGCGGTATCCGCTGAGGTACGGCTCGTCCTGTTCGATGTCCTGGAACAGTCCCAGCGACACCAGCTCCGCCACGGGGTCCCCCCAGAAGGCGCGCTCACCGTCGACGAGGCCGCTGATCCCGGTCCGTCCGCCCGGCGTCCGGTCGACCAGGATGTTGCCGTCCCACAGGTCGAAGTGGACGAGGACCGGGACCACCACCTCGTCGAGGACGTCCGCCCGGGCGCGGATCGTCCGCCTGATCCGCTCGGTGGAGCGGGGCAGGACGGAGGCGAAGGTGTCCGCGTCGGTGAGCACCGCATCGACCATGGACAGAAAGGCGGTTCGCCAGTCCGGGGCCAGGTCACCGAGCTGCGGATAGCCGTATCCGGGGCCGGTGACCTCGTGCAGCGCGGCGACCATGCCGCCGAGTTCGGCACGCATCCGGATCCGGTCGTCGTCAGTGATCCGCTCGCGCTCGGCGAACCAACTGCCGCCCGGCAGTTCGGACATGAGCAGGAAGTCGCTGCCGATCACCTTCCGGGTGAAGTCGGCGTGCACCACCTCGGGCACGGGCGCCTTCCCGGCCGTGGCGCGGTAGAACATCTCCTCGGTGCGCATGATGCCGGGCTCGTGGCTCAGCGTCGGCGCGTCCGGGTGGGGCGCGACCTTGAGGACCAGGCCGGAGTGCTCCGCGGTATCGGCCAGTCGCAGGCGATAGGCGGTGTTGAAGGTCGCGTCCGAGAGTTCCGTGCAGGCGCGTATCAGCGCGGGGTCGATCCCGGACGCCGCGAGCACGTGGTCGAGCTGCTCCCGATCGAGTTGTCGCCGGTGGTGATTGAGCACCGTGTCACCTTCCCGTGAACCAGGTCTACGCCTGAGGAAAGCTATACGGGAGCGCTCCCATGCTCAACCTCCCCGTTCACCGGAGCGCCGCGTTCACCGGAGCGTCCCCAAGTAGCGTACGTACGGCCGGTCTTCGGCACCGGAGACGGTGACGGCGGCGCGCACCCCGTACACCTCGGCGATCAGCTCTTCGCTGAGCACGTCACGCGGCGTGCCACGGGCGACCACGCGGCCCTCGCGCAGGACGACGAGGGCGTCGCAGTACATCGCCGCGAGGTTGAGGTCGTGCAGCGCGACCACGCTGGTGAGCGGGAGGCCGGTGATCAGGGCGAGCAGGTCCAACTGGTGCTGGATGTCCAGGTGGTTGGTCGGCTCGTCCAGGAGGAGTTCGCGCGGTTGCTGGGATAGCGCGCGGGCTATCTGCACCCGCTGCCGCTCACCGCCCGACAGGGTGTGCCAGGACTGCCCGGCCCGGTCGGCCAGGCCGGTGCGCTCCAGGGCGGTGCGGACGGCCTCCTCGTCGGCGGCCGAGGCGGGCGTCCATGCGCGGCGGTGCGGGGTGCGGCCGAGTCGTACGACATCGAGGACGCTCAACTCGACCTGGGTGTCCACCTGTTGTTCGACCACGGCGACGCGGCGGGCGATGTCGCGGCGGTGCAGCTCGGGCAGCGGGCTGCCGTCGAGAGTGACGACCCCCGAGGCCGGGGCGAGCACCCCGGCGAGCAGCCGCAGCAGAGTGGATTTCCCGGAGCCGTTGGGGCCGAGCAGACCGACCGTGGAGCCCTCGGCCGGGGCGAGGCTGACACCGTCGAGGATGAGCCGCCCGTCGACCTCGCGCGAGACGCGGTCGGCCCGGAGCCCGGTGTCCTCGTGCCGCCCGAGATCCGTGATCTGCGGCCCGGAGTTCTTGATCTGCCCTGCGTCGGTGATCTGCCCTGCGTTCGCCCTTGGCTTGGCGTTCGTCGTTTGTCCGGCGTCCGTCGTCTGTCCGGAGTCCGTCATCGCGCGCTCCTGGACCGGTACAGCACCAGTACGAACGCGGGCACCCCGATCAGTGAGGTGACCACGCCCACCGGCACCTCCTGCGGGTCGAGGACCGTACGGGCGAGGGTGTCCACCCACACCAGGAACACCGCCCCGGCCAGCGCGGCGACCGGCAGCAGCCGGGCGTGGCCGGATCCGACCAGGGCGCGGGCCGCGTGCGGCAGGACCAGGCCGACGAAGCCGATCGCGCCGGCCGAGCTGACCAGGACGGCGGTGAGCAGAGCCGTGACGCTCAGCAGCACCAGCCGGGTGCGGGCGACGGACACGCCGAGCGCGGCGGCCGCGTCCTGTCCGAAGGCGAAGGCGTCGAGCGTGCGGGCGTACCCCGCGCAGACCAGCAGGGCGACGCCGAGCACGCACGCGCCCACCCACACGTCCGTCCAGCCGGCGCCGCCGAGTGAGCCGAGCAGCCAGAACAGCACCCCGCGGGTGGTCTCGGCGTCGGCGGCGGTCATGACGACGAAGGAGGTGAGGGCGGAGAAGAGCTGCATGGCGGCGACGCCCGAGAGCACCACGCGGTCGGTGGTGCCGCCGAGCGTGTGGCTGAGCAGCAGGACGAGCGCGAAGGACAGGACCGCTCCGGCGAACGCGCCCGCGGACACCGACACGGCCCCGCCCCCGACGCCGAGGACGACCACGGCGACCGCGCCCGTCGACGCGCCGGACGACACCCCGAGCACGAACGGATCGGCGAGCGGGTTGCGCAGCAGGGACTGCATCACCGCGCCGCACACGGCGAGGCCCGCGCCGCACACGGCCGCGAGCAGCGTGCGCGGCAGCCGGAGCTGCCACACGATTCCGTTCCGGATCGGCGAGACGTCCGTGCTCCCCCACCCGAGGTGGGCCGCGACGACCGACCAGACGTCGCCGACCCGGATCTGCGCGGGTCCGATGGTGATCGCGACGGCGATGGACGCGCACAGCGCGGCGAGCCCGGCCGCCGTCGACAGCAGTCCCTTGACCGTCACCCCGCGAGCCCGAACCGGCGCAGTCCGGCGGCCACTTGCTCCACGCCCTCCACGGTGCGGATGGTCGGGTTCATGGCCTGGCCGCTGAGCAGGACATAGCGCTTGTGCCGGACGGCGGACATGTTTTTGGTGACCGGGTCGGACTCCAGGAAGGCGATCTTCCGGGCGGCCGACTCGGCGGTCTGCGACTTGCGCGTGAGGTCGCCGATGACGAGCACGTCGGGGTCGCGGTCGGCGACCGTCTCCCAGTTGATCTGGGGCCACTCCTCGTGCGTAGCGCCGAAGGTGTTCTTCGTGCCGAGTGCGCGGGTGATGACGCCGGGGGCTCCGCAGCAGCCCGCCATGTAGGGCGACTGGGCGTTGGCAAACCAGTACAGGAGGGTGACGTCCGAGGCGTCGATTCCCGAAGTGGCCTTCGCCATGCGCTGCTTGAGCGAGGCGACGAGCCTCTCGCCCCGCTTCTGCACCCCGAACACCTTGGCCAGGTCCCGTACTTCGCCGTAGACGGTGTCGATGGTCAGCGGTTGCTTGCGCGAGCCGTCCCCGTCACCGGAGTTGTCCTTGCCCGCGCAGTCGGACGGGGAGACGTAGGTGGGGACGCCGACCTTCTCGAACTGGTCCCGGGTGGCCACGCCGCCCTTGCCCAGTGTGGAGACGAAGGAGGCGGCGACGAAGTCCGGTTCGGTGTCCAGGACCCGTTCGAAGGAGGGGTTGTTGTCGGCGAGCCGGGGCACCTTGGCGTTCGCCTTCTCCAGGCCCTTCATCACGGGGTCGGTCCAGGTGGCCGTCCCGGCCATCCGGTCGGCGAGCCCGAGCGAGAGCATGATCTCGGTGGCGCCCTGGTTGAGGGAGACGGCGTGGCGCGGCGGGGCCGCGACTCGGACGGTCCGGCCGCAGTTGTCGAGGGTGACGGCGGTCTTCGCCGAAGCGGTACCGGACGAGCCGGAGCCGCAGCCGGTCAGCAGCAGCGCGCCGGCGATCAGCGGGGCGGCGCGGCGGGTCATACGTGCGGTGGGCACGGGAGTGGGTCCCCAGTCGTCGAGGGCTCAAGCGCGGAGCCCGGTCGTACGGTCTCCCCGGCGGCACTCGACCGGCGGGGCCGCCAGCAGGTCTTCGGACTCGGGGTCACGCGAACGAGGCGCCTTCCCGGACTCTTCGTGGTCCAGTGGCCGATGCCCCGCCCGTCGCCCTCACCGCTGCGCGTCAGCTCCGGATTCGCACCGGATTCCCTGACCCACGTACATGGGTTCGACTGGCCTCGAAAAGTTATCACGGGGCGTGCCGGGAATCGCCTGCCGCCCTGGGCTGTTGCCACCCGCAGAGCCCCTGGAGCGGGGCGAGCCGCAGACGCACCGCAGCCGGACCCGCAGCCGCGGAGACAGAGGAGACACACCATGTACGGCGACCAGGAGACGGTCAGCAGGATCCTCTCGGAGCTCGGCGACACCTGGGCCGTCGTGGGCCTCTCGACCAACCGGGACCGCGCGGCCTACGGCGTCGCCGAGGTGCTGCGCCGGCACGGCAAGCGCGTCGTCCCGGTCCACCCGAAGGCCGAGACGGTCCACGGCGAGCAGGGCTACGCCTCCCTCGCCGACATACCCTTCGAGGTCGACGTCGTCGATGTCTTCGTCAACAGCGACCTGGCCGGCCCGGTGGCCGACGAAGCCGTGGAGATCGGCGCGAACGCCGTCTGGTTCCAGCTGGGGGTCGTCGACGAGGGGGCGTACGAGCGGACGCGCGCCGCGGGGCTGGACATGGTCATGGACCGCTGCCCGGCGATCGAGTACCGCCGACAGGGCATTTAGGACTTCCGAGGGGTGCCTCAACCGGCCGGTACGGAAACGTGGTTGACGGTTCACGAGGCACCCGGGTTTCCTGCTCGGATGCCCACGCTTCGCATCGAGCAGCCGACGGACGAAGCCGGTCTCACGGACTGGCAGTACGTCCACAACACGGTCATCCCGACCCACGTCCTGTCCCTCGACGACGTGCGGGAGCGGACCGGCCGCAACCGCATGGAGGTCGCCCGTCTCGGCGACGTCCTGGTCGGCTGCACGACGGTGCGTCCGCCCGACGACGAGACGCCCGCGGCCACGGTGATCGCCCGCGTGCTCGCGCCGCACCGACGGCAGGGGCTCGGCGCGCAGCTGTACGCGCGCGCTCTGGAACAGGCGCGGGAACTGGGCACTGAGGCGATCGAGACGGTGGTCCTGGCCTCCAACGAGGACGGCCTGCGCTTCGCGCTCCGCAATGGATTCGTCGAGGTCGAACGCTATCTGCTGCCGGGCGACACCATCGAGTGGATCAGCCTGCGGCTGGCCTGAGCCTCAGCCCCGGCCGGCCGGCTCCTCGGCGAGGAACCCTTCGACCGCGTCGGAGAAGAAGTCCGGATCGTCGATCCACGGGAAGTGGCCGGTGCCCGGCTGGACGGTCATCCGCGCCGCGGGGAACAGCCCCGCGATGTCGGCGGCGACGCGCGGCAGCGGGCCGCTGTCCACTTCGCCCGCGAGCAGCAGCGCCCGTCCTTCCCATCCGGCGAGGGCGGCGAGCGCGGTGCGAGTTGCGTCCGGTGTGAAGGCGCCCGAGGACGCGTACAGGCTCGCTGCCTCCTCGTTGCTCTGCTCCGCGTCGGCCGCGGCGTGGGCCCGCGCGGCCTCGTCCCACCGCCCGTAGAAGAAGGGTGCGGCGGTGTCGTAGTCCGCGTCGGAGGCCGTGCCGGCCCAGGTCCTTTCGTAGGCACCCAAGGCCGCCTCGAACCACGGCTCGCCCTTGCGCAGGGCGGCCGCTTCGAGGCGGTGCTCCACTGTGAAGTCGACGCCCAGGGCGCGCGCCCGGGCGGTGATCAGTGCCAGACTCCGCACGCGCCGCGGGTAGCGGGCCGTGTAGAGCAGCGCGAGGTCGCCTGCCGCCGAGTGGGCCAGCAGATCGACGCGCTCCAGCCCGAGGTGCACGCGCAGGGCCTCCACGTCGGCCACCTGACGATCGCAGCGGTACGTCGCCGGGTCCTCGGGTACGCCGGAATCGCCGGTGCCCCGCAGATCGAGCCGGATCAGTCGGCGTCGCCGGGCGAGCCCCCCGAGGTCGCCCAGATAGGCGGAGGCGCGCATCGGCCCGCCCGGCAGGCAGAGCAGCGGCTCGCCCTCACCGTCGAGGTGATAGGCGAGTTCGGTCCCGTCGGAGGCGGTGAAGCTGGGCATGCCGCCATCCTGACGACCTCCGGACGATCACGGCAAGCGGTTTGCGCGGCGTGCGGCAGGCGGCGCGCGGCAAAGGGCGCGAGGATCCGGTGACCGACACCCGGCACTCAGCGGCTGACGGCGGTCAGGTGCCGAGCCCCTCCAGCACCACCGCGTTGGGCAGCTCCGCAAAAGCCTTGCCCGGCACGAGCAGCTTCCCCCTGCGCCGCCCGCTTCCCACCAGTACATAGGCCAGGTCGACGACCGCGGAGTCCACCAACACGGGCCAGTCGCCCGGCAGTCCGAGGGGCGTGATGCCGCCGTACTCCATCCCGGTTTCCCCGGTCGCCGTGTCCATCGGTGCGAACGAGGCCTTGCGGGCGCCGAGTTGGCGGCGTACGGCGCCGTTGACATCGACGCGGGTACCGGAGAGGACCACGCACGCGGCCAGTGTCGTGTCGCCTCCGCGCTTGCCCGCGACCACCACGCAGTTGGCGGACTGGCCGAGGAGCTCCTGGCCGTAGTGCTCCAGGAAGACCGAGGTGTCGGCCCACTCCGGCTCGGTGTCGACGTACACGATCTGCTCGGCGGGGACGCTGCCGCGCCAGTGGCGTACGGCGTCGGCGACCGGGCGGGTGAGCCGGTCGAGGCATTCGGGTGCGGGTGTGGCGTGGTCGAAGTGTCCGATGGGTGCGCGCATGACCGCACGCTAACAGCCGCGCCGGCGCCTCCCGCTGGGCGTCTCAGCGGACGAGCGGCACCGACACCGTCATGATCATCTCGACCGGCTCGTCGCCCGAATTCCCGTACACATGAGGGGTGTTGGCCTCGAACGAGACGCTCGCGCCCGTCGGTACGAGGTGGTCCACGCCGTCGACGGTGAGGGTCAGTTCGCCCGTGGTGACGTGGACGAGTTCGACGGTGCCGTTGGGGTGGGGGTCGGAAGGGCTGTGGTCGCCGGGCATCAGCCGCCAGTCCCACATCTCCAGCGGGCCGGGGGCCTCGGTGCCGGCGAGGAGGCGGTTGTAGCTGCCCGCGTCGGTGTGCCACAGCCGTACGGCCTGGTCGGCCGGGACGATCCGGACCTTGGGGCCCTGCTCGTAGTCGAGGAGGGTGGTGATGCTGATGCCGAGCGCGTCGCCGATCTTGACGACGGTGCCGATGCTGGGGTTGGTCCTGGCCTGCTCGATCTGGATGAGCATGCCGCGGCTGACCCCGGCGCGGGCGGCGAGGGCATCCAGCGTGAAGCCCCGTTCCGTGCGCCAACGTTTGACGTTGCGCGCCAGGGACTGGGTCAGCAGGTCGAGATCCGACACATTCCGTCCAATATTCTGGATGACAGAGTTCAATCGAGTGAACTATGGTGTGGTGCACCTGATTGTTCACTGAACTGTACTGCGAGGCACCTCATGACAGCACTCTTCGCCCTGGCCACCAGCCTCCTGTGGGGCCTGGCCGACTTCGGCGGAGGACTGCTGACCCGGCGCACCCCGGCGCTCACCGTGGTCGTCGTCTCGCAGACCATCGCGGCGGCCGTCCTCGGAGTGATCGTCGTCGCCACCGGCGGCTGGAGCGAGGCCGGTCCGCAGCTCTGGTTCGCGGTGGCCGCCGGTCTGGTCGGTCCGGTCGCGATGCTCGCCTTCTACAAGGCGCTCGCCCTCGGCCCGATGGGCGTCGTCTCGCCGCTCGGTTCCCTGGGCGTGGCCGTCCCGGTCGGCGTGGGTCTGGTGCTCGGCGAGCGCCCGGGGCTGATGCAGTTCGCGGGGATCGCGGTCGCCGTCGCGGGTGTCGTACTGGCGGGCGGCCCGCAGCTCAAGGGCGCCCCCGTGCAGCGGCAGGCGGTGCTGCTCACCTTGCTCGCGGCGTTCGGCTTCGGCGCGGTGATGTCGCTGATCGCGGAGGCCTCGACGACCGTCACCGGCCTGTTCCTGGCGCTCTTCGTGCAGCGCGTGACCAACGCGGTGGTGGGCGGTAGTGCGCTCTACGTCTCCGTGCGGCGCGGCGCCCCGGCCCTCCCCGAGGGCGGCTTCCCCTGGGGTTCCGTCCCCGCGCTCGCCTTCATCGGCCTCGCCGATGTCGCGGCGAACGGCACGTACTCGGTGGCCGCGCAGCACGGCCCGGTCACGGTGGCCGCCGTGCTCGCCTCGCTCTATCCGGTGGTCACGGCACTGGCCGCGCGCGGCTTCCTCAGTGAGCGGCTGCGCGGCATCCAGGCCGCGGGCGCGGGCCTCGCCCTGCTCGGCACCGTGCTGCTCGCGACCGGCTGAGTCAGGACTCGGGGGCAGGCTCCGAGAGCCGGGAGACAGCTTCCTCGTCGAGCTCCGCGAGCCGGGCCGCGCTCTCCTCGTCCAGCTCCGACAGCGCGAGCAGCTGCTCCGGCGTGACCCCGTCCGGGATCGGCACCGGCGCCGGTGTCCGCAGCGGGGGCTGCCAGCCGGTCACCGCGTCCCAGTGCCGTACGACCCGGGCCGGCGCCCCCGCGACGACCGAGTGGTCGGGAACGACGCCCCGGACGACCGCCCCGGCGGCCACCACCACGTTCCGCCCGATCCGGGCCCCCGGCAGGATCACCGCGCCGGTGCCGATCCAGCAGCCCGGTCCGATCTCCACCGGCTCCATCCGCGGCCACTGCTTGCCGATGGGCACGTGCGGGTCGTCGTAGGAGTGGTTCGTGGACGTCACATAGACGTATGGGCCGAAGTAGCAGTCGCTGCCGATGGTGACCGACGTGTCGGCGATGACATGGCTGCCGCGGCCGAGGACGACTCCGTCACCGATGCGCAGGATCGGCTCGGGGCCGAGGTCGAGGTCGGGCATCAGTCCGGCCGTCAAAGTGACCTGTTCGGCGACGATGCAGTGGGAGCCGAGGTGGATCCACGGTTCACCGAAGACCGTGCCGAGCGGGAAGGCGAGCCTGGTACCTGTTCCCATGGCGCCGAAGCGGAGGCGTCCGGGGTGCTCGGCCGTGACCGCGCCCGTCCGCTGCGCCCAGGCCCAGCCCGCGTGGACGGCGCGCTGCGCGAGGCGCCGCCGCCATGATGAGAACGTGTTCCTGCTCTTGGGCACCCGCTCACGGTACTCAGCGTGACGTGGGTCGATGACGGCGGGCCGCTGTGATCTTCACCCCACCACGGCCGGGCGGCATGCAATACCGTGCCGTTGAACCCATGACGAGGAGACGGCAATGACGCACAAGGCGCTGATCGCGGGCATCGGCGGCAAGGATCCGCAGGTGGATCAGGAGGCGTTCGCCGCCCCGACGTCCGTGGTGATCGGCGAGGTGACCCTGCACGCGGGCGCGAGCGTCTGGTACGGCGCGGTGCTGCGCGCCGACTGCGGTCCGATCGTCATCGGCGCCGACAGCAACATCCAGGACAACTGCACGCTGCACGTCGACCCGGGCTTCCCCATTTCGGTCGGGGCGCGCGTCTCCGTCGGGCACAACGCCGTGGTGCACGGCGCCACGGTCGAGGACGACTGCCTGATCGGCATGGGCGCCACCGTGCTCAACGGCGCGGTGATCGGCGCCGGTTCACTGGTGGCCGCGCAGGCACTGGTGCCGCAGGGCATGCAGGTGCCCCCGGGCTCGCTCGTCGCGGGCGTACCCGCCAAGGTGAAGCGGCCACTGACGGACGAGGAGCGCGAGGGCATCTCGCTGAACGGCACGATGTACGCGGAGCTGGCGAAGGCCCACCGCGCGGTGCACGAGGAGCAGTGAGCGCCGGGTTCGCAACGGTCTCGGCGCCCACGCTGCTGTGACCGTACAGGCAGCGCGTCGTCGGGGGACGGGCCGGTGACTCAGTCGGCTGCGGGCGCGGCGACGGGCTGCGGCTCGGCCGCCTCGCTCTCCGCCGTGACCTGCTTGGCCTTCCGCTTCACGACCAGCATGGAGACGAGCCCGATGAGGAGCGCCACCACCAGCCCCAGCCACGAGAAGCGCTTGAGCCAGGACTCGGCGACCACGCCGACGTAGTAGATGACCGCTGTGGTGCCGCCCGCCCAGATGATGCCGCCCAGGACGTTGGCGATCAGGAACTTCCAGTACGGCATCCGCAGCACACCGGCGAGCGGGCCCGCGAAGATCCGCAGCAGCGCGACGAAGCGGCCGAAGAAGACGGCCCACATGCCCCACTTCTGGAAGGAGCGCTCGGCGGTCGCGATGTGCCCCGCACTGAAGTGCTTGGGGAACTTGCCGCCGAGCCAGGCCAGCAGCGGGCGTCCGCCCTTGCGGCCGATGGCGTACCCGATCGAGTCGCCGACGATGGCACCCAGGCTGGCACAGGCGCCGAGGATCACCGGGTTGATGCCGGAGTGCTGCGAGGAGAGCAGCGCCGCCGAGACCAGGATGATCTCCCCGGGCAGCGGGATGCCCAGGCTCTCCAGACCGATGACCAGGCCCACCAGCGCGTAGATGCTGATCGCCGGCACCGTCTCCAGCCATTCCTGGACGTGCAAGGCCGCTTCCTCCCGTTGAGCTGTGCAGGAGCCGGGCGCGATCCGTGCACGCGCTGTGCGCCGACACGCGGAACATGATCGCCCGGCGTGCGCTCCCCCCTGGGCGCACGCCGGGCAGCCTACCCGTTCAGCTCCGCGGAGCGGAGTCCCAGAGGTCGCACTGGTGCTCGTGGTGGACAGAGGTGCTGACGGTGTTCCCGCCCGCGGAGGCGGTCTTCAGGGAGAGGACGCGCCCGGGCCGGTCCGGCATGGCGGGCTGGCCGTCGGCGCGCGGAGCGCCGCCGCGGACGAAGCTGCCCCAGTACTGCACCAGCTGCCGCGACAGCACCCGCTGCTCCGCGTTCAGCGGGGTGGCGAGCCCGAAGTGCTTGAAGAGGTACTGCACCTCGTTGACATGGGTCGCGCCGAAATCGAAGTCCGTGTGCAGGTTGCGCAGGGACGCGAAGGGCGGCGAGGTGCGGTCGGCGAACTCGTACGAGTAGACCGGGCCGCGGTGGGCGAGCACGCCGTCGAGGCGCAGTGCCGTGCACGCCATCAGGTAGTCGCCGAACGCCGTGCCGTACGCGATGGTCGGGGACGGGTAGGCGGACAGCGGGTAGCGCCGTAGCACCCGCTCGCCGAGGTCCGCGCCGAAGACGGCCTTGAGCACGGACGGATAGCGGTCGGCCGGGAGCGGTGTACCTGCCCCGTCGAACGCGCTGAACGCGAACAGCCGGCCCTCGTCCTCGTTCGCCCCGTTCAGTACGGGGACGTGCGCGGCGGCCCCTGCGGCGTACGCCTCGGACGGCTGCCGGGGCAGGAAGGTGCCGCCGACGACCGGTCCCCAGTCGAAGTCGGACTGGGTCGCGAGGATCTCCGCGGACGACTTGCCGCGCAGGCACGCCGGGGCGGTTTTCCGGTCGGGGCAGCCCGCCTTCCGCGCGAAGTCCGCACCGTCGGCGACGGCCTGGGCGTGCTCGCGTGCGGCGCAGTCCCCGTAGGCGCCGCTCTCGATGATTCCGGCGCGGTACAGGCCCTTCGAGGTCGGCGAGGCCATCTGGGTGCAGACCGAACGGCCGCCCGCGGACTCGCCGGCGATGGTCACGCGGCCCGGATCGCCGCCGAAGCGGCCGATGTTGGTGCGCACCCAGCGCAGGGCGGCCTGCTGGTCGAGCATGCCGAAGTTGCCGGAGACGCCGTCGCGTGTCTCGTCGTCGAGTCCGTCGGTGGCGAGGAACCCCATCGCGCCGAGGCGGTAGTTGACGGTGACGACGACCGCGCCGGTCTGCCGCGCGAAGGTGTCGGGCACGACGTCCTCGCCCGCGCCCGCGGTGAGGCCCCCGCCGTGCAGCCAGACCATCACCGGACGGCTACCGGCGCCCGGGGGAACGTACACATTGAGGTCGAGGCAGTCCTCGGTGTGGCTGGGCTGCTCGTAGCCGGGGTCCCAACTCGACGTCTGTACGCAGCGGTTGCCGAAGTCCTGTGCGGTGCGCACTCCTTGCCACGGTTCGACGGGGCGGGGGTTCCTCCAGCGCAGGTTCCCGACGGGCGGCTGCGCGTACGGGATGCCGAGGAACTGCCGCCCCTCGATGGTGGTTTCACCGCGTACGAGGCCCGCGTCGGTGCGTACGACGGGGTCGCTGTGCTTCGCGGCCTGTGCGGGTACGGAGGCGGCGAGGACGGTGGCGAGGGCTATGAGTGCGATGGCGAGTCGGCGGATCACGCGAACACCTCCGCGTTCGTGCGAAGCCGCAGATCGCGCGAGGACGCTCCGACCCATACGGTGCGCCGCCCGGTGCCGAGCACCCAGCGGTGCCGTTTGACGTCCCAGGACGAGAGGGTGCTCTGCGACACGCGCACGGTGATCCGGCGCCGCTCCCCCGCCCGCAGGGAGAGCCTCTCGTAGCCTCCCAAGACCCGTACAGGCTGGTCGAGTCGGAGATCCGGCGACGGGCCGACATAGAGCTGCGCCACCTCGATGCCGTCGCGTCTCCCGGTGTTGCGGACGCTGAAGGACACGTCGAGGCCGCCCTTGTGCCGGCGCACCCGCAGGTCGTCGTAGGAGAAGGAGGTGTACGAGAGTCCGTGGCCGAAGGGGAACAGCGGGCGCACACCTTCGGCGTCGTACCAGCGGTATCCGGCGTGGATGCCCTCCGAGTACTGCTCGGTGCCGTCGACGCCGGGGTAGCGGCCGGGATCACCGGCGACGGGGTGGTGCGCGTCGTCGGCCGCGAAGGACTGGGTGAGCCGCCCGCCCGGGTCGCAGTCGCCGAACAGGACGGCGGCGGTGGCGGCCGCGCCCTCCTGGCCCGGGTAGTACATCTGGAGCACGGCGGCCGTGCGGTGCAGCCACGGCATCGAGATGGACGACGAGGTGTTGAGGACGACGGTGGTGCGGGGGTTGGCCGCCGTCACCGCCTCGATCAGCGGGGTCTGGTGACCGGGGAGCGCGATCGTCGTGCGGTCGAGTCCCTCGGTGGCGTCCTCGTAGGCGAACAGGACGACACTGTGGGCGGCGCGCGCGGCCTTCACCGCCTGGGCGACGTCCTGTGCGCGGGTCGCACCGGTGATGCGGCGCAGCCGGAACAGCTGTCCGCCGTCGCCGCCCTTCGCGGTGATCTGCAGCGTGTGGGCACCCTTGGCGAGGTCGAGCACCTTGCGGCGCACGGCCAGTCCGTCGGGGGCCGCGGAGACGAGGCCGCCGGAGAAGTACTCGCCGTATCCGGGCAGTACGGGAAAGAGGTCCTCGCCGTCGAGGAGCACCTTGGGGCGTTCGCCCGAGTAGTGGATGACAAGGGTCCACTCGTCGGCGTCCTCGGCCGTGAGCGTCCCGTCGTACGTCCAGGTCCTGCCCGCGCCGACATCCTGGCCCTCGGTCGGGAAGGCGGGGCTCAGCGCACCCGCGGGGATCGTCTTGCCGAAGACGTCCTCGCCGAGGGCGTACGAGACGTGCGCGCCCTGTCCCGCGCGGGAGGTGAGGGCGTCGAGCGGGCTGTCGGCATGGTCGGGCACGACGTGGGCGCTGCCGCCGCCGCTGACGAACGGGAGGGCGCCGGTGGGGCCGACGACGGCGATGCTGCGGGCGGCGGCTCCGGTCAGCGGCAGCGCGTGGTGCTCGTTGCGCAGCAGGGTGGCGCCCGCCTTCGCGACCTCCAGGGCCACGGCCGCGCCCGCCTTCGGGTCGCGCTCCGGGCGGGGCGGGACGCTGCCGTCGAGGAGGCCGAAGCGGTCCATCACCGCGAGGATGCGGCGCACGGCACGGTCGACGTACCTCACCGGAACGCTGCCGTCCTGGACGGCCTTCTTCAGCGCGGCGTCGAAGTGGATCCCGCCCGGCATCTCCATGTCGAGCCCCGCGGTGATCGCCGCGACCGTGCTGTGGGCGGCGAACCAGTCGGTCATCACCCAGCCCTCGAAGCCCCACTGCTCCCGCAGGATGCCGGTGAGCAGCTTCTTGTTCTCGCAGGCGAAGGTGCCGTTGACCTTGTTGTACGCGCCCATGACCGCGCCGGTACGGGCGGCGACGGCCGCGGCGAAGCCACGCAGTTCGACCTCGTGCATCGTCCGCTCGTCGACCCGCACGTCGATGGACATGCGGTCCTTCTCCTGGTTGTTCATGGCGAAGTGCTTGACGGTGGCGATGAGCCCCTCGCCCTGGATGCCCTTGATCTCGGCGGCGACCAGGTCGGAGGCGAGCAGCGGGTCCTCGCTGAACGTCTCGAAGTTGCGGCCGCCGTACGGGGTGCGGATGAGGTTGACCATCGGGGAGAGGAGGACGTCCTGGCCCAGGGCGCGGCCCTCGCGGCCGATGACCCGGCCGTAGCGGCGGGCGAGGCCCGGGTCGAACGCGGAGGCGAGCAGGACGGGGGCGGGCAGCGCGGTGGCGTGCCGGGTGACGCGGACGCCGGCCGGTCCGTCGGCGAGGCGGAGCGGGGGAATGGCGAGACGGGGCACGCCGGGCACGTATCCGGCCTGACCGAGCGAGTCGGGGTCGGTGGCGCCGTGCAACAGGGAGATCTTCTCGTCGAGGGTGAGTTTGCCGACCAAACCCTCGACACGTGGACCCATGGAGGGGTTCTGTCTGTCGAGGGCCGCCGCGTGCGCGGGGGGCGTGAGGCCGGAGGTGGCCGCCGCGGCGACCGCGATCGCGCCGCCCAGCAGGCGCAGGGCCGATCGCCGGGACACAGTGTCGGACATGAGCCGTCACTCCTTCGGTGCGCGGGCACGTCGTTGTGGGACCGCATGTACACGTGCCAACGGCAGCCGCGTTCGGCCCTTGAACGCACTATGCGCCGGAGCCGACTTGACGAGCCATCAGGCACCACGGGTACGGCGCGAAAACTATGACCGCTGGTGACTCGTGTCAATGAAGTGAACAGAAAACAGTGCGGGGGCGACAAGACCCGAAGGGGTGCGGCGGGTTGTCGTGGACGACGAAGGGCGCGGCAGGCAGGCGTCGCCGGCGGAGGCGAGGCGGCGATCAGCGGTCGCCGTAGCGGCGTGCGCAGGGCCGCCACGGGAAGGTCCGGCAGCCCGGCGCCGACACAACGCCGCGCACCCCGGGCTCGGGCTCGGGGTGCGGCGTCCGAGGGCAGGGCTCGGGCTCGGGGCCAAGGCCCGGGGCTCAGCCGTTCGGGCGGAGTGTCCAGACGACGGTCATCTCGCCGGTCACGGCGCCGTCCGCGCGCTGGATGGCGATGGCGACGGGGAACTCGGGGCGCAAGCCTGCGTCGAGTTCGGCGACGACCTCGGCGGCCGGGCGGCCGAGCGTCGCGGTGGCTGTCACGGGGCCCATCGCGAGCTTCTTGTAGGCGATCTCGGCGCTGACGGCGAGCGGTACGGCACGCGAGAGCTGGTCACCGAACGCGGCAAGGACGATGGCACCGCTGGCCGACTCGCCCAGCGTGAACATCGCTCCGGCATGCGGGCCGCCGACGTGGTTGTGGAACTCGCCCTGGTCGGGCAGCGCCACCACGGCCCTCTCCGGGCTGGTCTCCACGAACTCGAGGTTCAGGGTCCGAGCCATGGGAACTGTGGCGGCAAGCATCTCGCCGATCGACATCTGGTCTGCGCTCATGCGCCGAATGTTACCCACGAGTAGCAATTTTTGACCAGCACCGGTACGTGATCGTCGTATCGTTGCGCCCCATGTGGCCAGGAGAGCAGCCGCCCGGGGGCGAGCAGAACGCGAAGCATCCGCAGAACGCCGGAGTCGGCGGTCAGCCGAATCCCTACCAGCAGCCGGGATACCAGCAGCAGAATCCATATGCCCAGCAGCAACCGCCCGCGCCGTGGAACGCCCCGACCGTGACGGCGGGCGCACCTGTTCCCCCGCCGGGCGACGGCGGACGCCGGACGAAGATCGTCGCGATCACCGCGGCCGCGGCCGTCGTGATCGCCGCGGGCGTGACCGGCTACGCGGTGCTCGGCGGCGGGAAGGACGACGGGGCCGATCCCGAGCCGACCAAGTCCGCGTCCCAGCAGTCGAGTCCGACCAGCAATCCGCGCCGGTCCGACGGCGACGTGAAGCCGACGATCGCGGGCTGGAAGACCGTTCTGAACCCCGATCGCGGTATCGCTTTCGACGTACCCGCCGAGTGGGCGCTGAGGTCGACCGGCTGGGTCACGTACGTGTCGAAGGAGGACGACCCGCAGGACAAGCCGCTGATCGCGATGAAGGCCCCCGCCATCCTCAAGGAGAAGTGGTGCGGCTCCGACGAGGACAAGAACGGCAGCACCGACTACACGGAGCTCGCCGACGCCGGCACCCGGGGCAACGACGGAGCGAAGAGCCCCGAGGACGCCGCCCGCGAGGACGCGCGGACCTGGGTCTACGGCGCGTACACCCAGCCCGACAAGAAACTGGTCAAGTCCGCTGCGGTGAAGTCGTACACGACGAATTCCGGCATCAAGGGCGCTTTGGCCACCGCCTCGTCGTCCGGTGTGAAGAAACAGCAAAAGTGTGACAGCGACGGGAAGGCCACCACCTTCGCCTTCAAGAACCCCTCGGGCGACATCGTGTCGTGGTCGTTCGTCGGTGCCAAGGGCGTATCCGAGGAGGTACCGGACACGACCGTGCAGAAGATCCTCGGCACCATACGTCTGTACGACGTTCCGTCAGACTCCTGACCGGTACATGTCTGACGAGGTCCAGTGACCGAAACGTGTCACACGCGGCACTACTCTTACTGCCCATGTGGCCAGGACAGCAGCCGCCCGGGGGCGAGCAGAACCCGCAGGACCAGAATCCCTACCAGCAGCCGGGGTACCAGCAGCCGAACCCGTACCAGCAGCCCGGGTACCAGCAGCCGGGTTACCAGCAGCCCAACACGTATGGGCAGCAGCCACAGTGGGGAGCCCCGGGGGAGCCGCTCGGGGCGCCCCAGGCGCCCGGTGGCGGCACCGGCGGGGGCAGCGGCGGGGGCGGCGGCGGGAACAAGACGAAGATCACCGCGATCGTCGCGGCCTCGGCCGTGGTGATCGCGGCCGGCGTCACCGGCTATCTCGTCCTGGGCGGCGACAAGGACAAGGAGGCGGGCGGCGACCCGTCCAAGTCCGCCAAGCCGTCGGTCTCCACGTCCGCGAGCCCCAGCTCCAGCTCCAGCGGTGACGACAACCCGCGCGGCAGCGACGAGGAGGAGAAGCCGACGATCGCCGGCTGGAAGGTCGTCGTGAATCCCAAGTGGGGTACGGCGTTCGACGTTCCGGCGGACTGGGAGGTGCTGTCGTCCGGCACCTTCATCGGCTTCGACGACAAGAACAAGGACGACACCTCCACGATCATCGGCATGTCCGCGCCCGCCTTCCTCAAGGAGGAGTGGTGCACGTCCGACGAGGACAAGGACGGCCACAAGGAGAGCTCGGCGCTGGCCGCCGCGGGCTCCAAGGGGCAGAGCGGCGCCAAGAACACCAGCGACATCGCGCGCAACGACTCGGCGTGGTGGGTCTTCGGCGGGTACACGGACCAGAAGAACGCCTCGAAGAAGCTGCTCACCATCGGCAAGCCGAAGGCGTACACGACGGCCTCGGGCGTCGAGGGCAGCGTCGCGACGACGTACTCCTCGGGTGTCCCCAAGAAGGGCAAGTGCGACTCCGACGGCAAGGCGACCACGTTCGCCTTCAAGAACTCCGACGGTGACTTCGTGTCCTGGACGTTCTACGGGGCCAAGGGCGTCAGCGAGGAAGTGCCGGACGCCACGGTCAAGAAGATCCTCAGCACGGTCCGTCTGCACGGTGACCCCAAGGAGTCCTGAACCGCGCGCCGAGAACTCCCGGGTGCGGCCGGTGCGGTCCGGCCGGGGGCCCCGGCGGCGTTCGGACGGGCCGCGGGAGCCCTTCCTGAATTCGTAGAAAGCGTTTGGCAAGTCGGGCGGTCGGCGGCGATAGTCACCCGGTGACTCCAGCCGCCGCCTCCGACCGCCCCTCCCACCGCCCGTCCTGGGCGGGCCGCAACTACACCCTGCTCACCGCCGCCGCGATCGCCACGAATCTGGGCAGCCAGGGCGCGCTGATCGCCTCGGCGTTCGCCGTGCTCGACGCGGGCGGCGACGGAGGGGACGTCGGCCTGGTGGCGGCGGCGCGGACGCTGCCCCTGGTGCTGTTCCTGCTGATCGGCGGCGCCGTCGCGGACCGGCTGCCGCGCCATCGGGTGATGGTCGCGGCCAACACCCTCAACTGCCTCTCGCAGGCTGCCTTCGCGGCCCTCGTCATCAGCGGGGAGGCGCAGCTGTGGCAGATGATGCTGCTCAGCGGCCTCGGCGGCACCGGCCAGGCGTTCTTCAACCCGGCGGCCGAGGGCATGCTGATGTCCTCCGTCGAGGGGGAGCAGGCGAGCCGCGCCTTCGCAGTGTTCCGGATGGCGACCCAGGGCGCCGGCCTCGGCGGAGCGGCCCTGGGCGGCGCGCTGGTGGCCGTGATCGGCCCCGGCTGGGTGCTCGCCGTCGACGCGGCCGCGTTCGCCCTCGCCGCGGCCCTGCGGTCCTTCCTCGACGTCAGTCACATACCGCCGCGCGCCCCGGGCGGCGGTCTGCTCGCCGATCTCCGCGACGGCTGGCAGGAGTTCATCGGGCGGACGTGGCTGTGGTCGATCGTCGCGCAGTTCGCCGTCGTGGTGGCGGTCGTCGGCGCCGCCGAATCGGTCTACGGCCCCCTCGTCGCCCGCGACAGTCTCGGCGGCCCGGGCCCTTGGGGTCTGGCCCTCGGTGCGTTCGGTGTCGGAACCGTCGGCGGCGCCCTGCTGATGATGCGCTGGAAACCGCGCCGCCTGCTGCTCGCCGGCACCCTGTGCGTCTTCCCGCTCGCCCTCCCGGCCGCCGCGCTCGCCCTGCCCGTACCGGTCGGCGCGCTGTACGCCGTGATGTTCGTCAGCGGCCTGGCGATCGAGGTGTTCGGCGTTTCGTGGATGACGGCGCTGCATCAGGAGATCCCCGAGGACATGCTCTCGCGCGTCTCGGCGTACGACTGGTTCGGCTCGATCGCGATGACGCCGCTGGCGCTGGCGCTGGCGGGCCCGGCGGAGGAGGCCTTCGGGCGTACCGCTTCGCTGTGGGGCTGCGCCACGCTGGTCGTGGTGGTCACGGCGGCGGTGCTGTGCGTGCCGGACGTACGGAACCTGACGCGTCGGACCAGAGCGGTGACCAAGCGGACTCCGCTTCCCGAGGTCGAGGGCGGACCGGCCGCCGACAAGCGCGGGTCAGCCGATGGTGAAGGAGCCGTCGGGGGGCTCGGGTGAGGGGACCGCGTTCTCGTCGTGCACGGGTGTGGCAGCGCCCATGAACTCCCGCAGTGCGGCGCCGTGTTCGACGCGCGCGGGAAAGGCGTCGGAGGCGGTGCGGCGGGCCAGGACAGCCGTGTCGAGGGGGCGGTGGGAGGCCAGCAGCACCGCGTTGCCGAAGCGACGCCCGCGCAGCACACCCGGTTCGGCGATGACGGCCAGCTCCTCGAACACCGTGGAGAACGTGGCGAGTTGGGAGCGCAGGAAGGCGAAGGGCGCGGCGTCGGCGAGGTTGGCCAGGTAGACGCCGTCGGGGCGCAGGACCCGTTCGGCGGCGGCCGCGTACGCCACGGTGGTCAGGTGCGCGGGGACGCGCGAGCCGCCGAAGACGTCCGCGATCAGGATGTCGGCCGAGTCCGCGGGGGCGGCTTCCAGCCAGGTGCGGGCGTCCGCGGGATGCAGCGTGATGCCCGCGTCGTCCGCCACGGGAAGGTGCTCGGCGACGAGGGCGAGCAGCCCGCGGTCGGCTTCGACGACGTCCTGCCGCGAGCCGGGCCGGGTCGCCGCGACATAGCGGGGCAGCGTCAGCGCGCCCCCGCCGAGATGCAGCACGTCCAGGGCTCGGCCCGGCTCCGCGACCGTGTCCAGGACATGCCCCAGCCGCCGCGCGTACTCGAACTCCAGATGCGTCGGCGCGTCCAGGTCGACGTACGACTGCGGCGCTCCGTCGACCGTCAGCAGCCACGCGCGCTTGCGGTCCACGTCCGGCATCAGCTTGGCGGTCCCGTGATCCACGGCCCGTGTCACGGGTATCGGCTCGTCCACCCGTCCATTGTGGGGGAACGGCGGGGCACCGGTCGCCCGGCACCGAGTGCGGGGGACCGCGTGAACGGCCACAGCCGCCCCGCGATCCCCCGCACTCCTCAGCCCCCGCTCCTCGGAGCCGTCAGCCGACGGCCGTGACCGTCCCCGCGCCGACGGTGCGCCCGCCCTCGCGGATGGCGAAACCGAGGCCGGCCTCCAACGGCACGTCGCGGCCGAGCTCCACCGTCATCGTGACGGTGTCGCCGGGGCGGGCGACCGCCGTCTCACCGAGGTCGACATCGCCCACCACGTCCGCCGTGCGGATGTAGAACTGCGGCCGGTACCCGGTGGAGACCGGTGTCGTACGGCCGCCCTCACGGGTCGACAGGACGTACACCTGCGCCGAGAAGCGCCGACTGGGTACGACGCTGTCGGGTGCCGCGACGACGTGTCCGCGCCGCACCGCGTCGCGGGGCACGCCCCGCAGCAGCAGCGCCACGTTGTCGCCGGCCTGCGCCTCGTCCATCGGCTTGCCGAAGGTCTCCAGGCCGGTGACGACCGTGTCGACACCGGCGCCGAGCACTTCGACCCGGTCGCCGACCCGGATCGTGCCGCGCTCGACGGCACCCGTGACCACCGTCCCGCGGCCGGTGATCGTGAGCACGTTCTCGACCGGCAACAGGAACGGCGCGTCCAGATACCGCTCGGGCATCGGTACGTACGTGTCCACCGCGTCCAGCAGCGCGTCGATCGCCGCGGTCCAACGGGCGTCGCCCTCCAGCGCCTTGAGCCCGGAGACCCGGACGACCGGTACGGAGTCGCCCCCGTACCCGTGCGCGGTGAGCAGTTCGCGGACCTCCAGCTCGACGAGGTCGCTGAGCTCCTCGTCGCCCGCGTCGGCCTTGTTGAGGGCGACGACGATGTGGTCGACGCCCACCTGGCGGGCGAGCAGCACGTGCTCGGCGGTCTGCGGCATGATCCCGTCCAGCGCGGACACGACGAGGATGGCCCCGTCGAGCTGGGCCGCGCCCGTGACCATGTTCTTGACGTAGTCGGCGTGGCCCGGCATGTCCACGTGCGCGTAGTGCCGGGTGTCTGTCTCGTACTCGACGTGCGCGATGTTGATGGTGATGCCGCGGGCGCTCTCCTCCGGCGCACGGTCGATGCGGTCGAACGGTACGTATCGGGTGCTGCCGCCGGAGCCCCGCTCGGCGAGGACCTTGGTGATGGCGGCGGTCAGGGTGGTCTTCCCGTGGTCGACGTGACCCATGGTGCCGATGTTCAGGTGTGGTTTGGTGCGCACGTAAGCCGTCTTGGGCATGGCTGTACCTCGAAGCCTCTTCAGCGTCAGCGGAACTGTGACTGAGTGATGGCCCCGGCGCGAAGCGGCCGGGACGGGGACCCCAAGGACTTGCCGACCCTCCCCCTGCGGGGTCCGCCGGACGATCCGGGAAGGGTCAGCTTCGGGCGCCGTCGACGGCGGCCGCGATGATCGGGACGGCAGCCTTCGGCGCATCCGCGACTGCGGATGCTGCGAGGAGGAAGGCGTACCGGAACATGACGCGATCATCGCCGACGGACCTGCCCACGTCGAATGGTTTTTCGCACCGCTGAGCGGGTGTTTCGGGTGGTGCGCCAGGGGCTGGTGTTGTGATGAGTGAAGGTTGACGCGTGGAGTGTCAGGGATCGGCGTGTGAAGCGTCAGGGTCCGATGTTCTTGAGCGCCTCACGCACCGACAGCGGCGAGAGGCGTCCCCGCTGCTGCGCGACGAAGCCGCGTACCGCGTCCGGATCCGTCTTGGCGTACTCGCGCAGACACCAGCCGATCGCCCGTAGGCGAAGAGCCGCTCCGTGTCCGTCGCGTCCTTGTAGCGGAGCTGGTGGAGCAGGGCGGTGCGGGCCACCCACAGGTCGTCGTCCTCGATCCACGCGTCCATGTCGGCCTTCAGCGCGGGATCGGCGGTCACCAGGCCCCCCACTACGTGGCAGGCGAGCAGGTCGACGGTGTCCCACCAGGAGACCGTGGAGACGAGATGGCGTGCCACCGGCAGAAAACCGGACGACAGCCGCTTCACGTGGCGGCGCAGGTAGTCCACGGCGAAGTACTGGTACTCGCGCTCCGGCAGCTGCCAGCAGCGCAGCGCGAGCGCCGTGCAGTCCGCCTCGCCGGGGCGGGGTGTGCCGTCCACGACGACGCGCGACAGGGCACGGCGCTCGGGCGTGGTCAGACCGAGGAAGGGCGCGATGTCCTTCATGTACGCCTGCATCGACGCGGCCCGCCGCGGATCGGCAGCGGCGGCGTAGGTGGCGGTGAGCCGCTCCAGCACGGTGTCGGCGAGAGCACTGTCCGGCATCTCGAACCGCACACCCGACGTACCCGAAGCTGTGACGCCCATGAGACGAACCATACGGCGCCCACACACATTGGTCGGTTAGTGTCACCGGATGCTCGATGCCACCACCCGCTCTGGGGGCACCGCCACGACCGTCCCCACGGCCGCCACCACGCAGCTCGCCATCTCCGCGGAACTCGACCTCGTCGCGGAGTTCGCCGTCGCCACGCGCACGGGCCTGACCGCCCGCTGCACCAGAGCCCTGCTGTCGCCGTGGTCGAGACTGTCGCTGCTCGTGGTGCTGCTCGCGGCGGCCGCGTCGGGCGTGCTGCTGTTCCATCCGCAGCGTGTGCTCTCCGACGGCTGGCCACCGCAGCTCGGCGGAGGCGCGGCGGCCGCGGTGTTCGCGGTGGCGTACGGGCTGTGCACGGTCGCGTTCGTGCCCCGGCCGCTCCTCAACCTCGCCGCGGGCGCCCTGTTCGGCTCCCAGCTGGGCCTCGGAACCGCCCTCGCGGGCACGGTGCTCGGGGCGGGCGTCGCCTTCGGGCTCGGCCGTATCCTCGGGCAGGACGCGCTGCGCCCGCTGCTGCGCGGCCGCTGGCTGAAGGCCGCGGACGGGCAGCTCAGCCGCCACGGCTTCCGCTCGATGATGGTGGCCCGCCTCTTCCCCGGCGTGCCCTTCTGGGCAGCCAACTACTGCGCGGCCGTCTCCCGCATGGGCTGGCTGCCGTTCCTCCTGGCCACGGCCCTGGGGTCGATCCCGAACACGGCCGCGTACGCCGTCGCCGGCGCCCGGGCCTCGGCGCCGACGTCACCCGCCTTCCTGATCGCGATGGGCTTCATCGCGCTGCCGGCCCTGATCGGGGCGGTGGTGGCCTGGCGGAAGCGCCACCACCTGCGCGGCCACTGACTGCTACACCGCTTCCAGCACCATCGCGTTGGCGAGTCCGCCCGCCTCGCACATCGTCTGCAGGGCGTAGCGGGCCCCGCGTGCGCGCATCGCGTGGACGAGGGTGGTGGTCAGCCGGGTGCCGCTCGCGCCGAGCGGGTGGCCGAGGGCTATGGCGCCGCCGTGCACGTTGACCTTGGCCAGGTCGGCGCCGGTCTCCTGCTGCCAGGACAGGACGACGCTGGAGAACGCCTCGTTCACCTCGAAGAGGTCGATGTCGTCGATGGTGAGGCCCGCCTTGCGGAGCACCTTCTCGGTGGCGGGGATGACTCCGGTCAGCATGAGCACGGGGTCGGATCCGGTGACGGCGAAGCTGTGCAGCCGGGCGATCGGGCGCAGGCCCAGGCGGTCCGCGGTCTCGCTCGACATGATGAGTACGGCTGAGGCGCCGTCGTTGATCGGGCTCGCGTTGCCCGCCGTGACGGACCAGTCGATCTGCGGGAAGCGCTCGCCGAAGGCCGGGTCGTAGTAGGCGGGCTTGAGGCCGGCGAGTATCTCGGTGGTGCTGGCGGGCCGGACGCACTCGTCGCGTGTCACGCCCTCCAGGGGGGCGACCTCGGCGTCGAACAGCCCGTTGTTCCAGGCCGCGGCCGCCTTCTGGTGCGAGCTGACCGCGAAGGCGTCCATCCGCTCGCGGGAGATGCCCCACTTGGCGGCGATGAGCTCGGCACTGACGCCCTGCGGTACCAGGCCCTCCGGGTAGCGCTCGGCGACGCCGGGTCCGAACGGGTCCTTGCCCGCGGGCACGTTCGACCACATCGGTACGCGGCTCATCGACTCCACACCGCAGGCCACGACGATGTCGTACGCGCCGGACTGGACGCCCTGCGCCGCGAAGTGCACGGCTTGCTGGGAGGAGCCGCACTGGCGGTCCACCGTGGTCGCGGGCACCGTGTCGGGGAAGCCCGCGGACAGCACGGCGTAGCGGGTGGTGTTCATGGCCTGCTCGCCGACCTGGTCGACCGTGCCGCCGATGACGTCGTCGATGAGGGCCGGGTCGATCCCGGAGCGCTCGACGAGGCTGCGCAGGGTGTGGGCGAGGAGTTCGACGGGGTGGACATGGGCGAGGGTGCCGTTCGGCTTGCCCTTGCCGATGGGAGTGCGTACGGCTTCGACGATCACAGCGTCACGCATGGGATGCCTCTCAGGTCCGTGCAGGTCCGTTCCGGCTATCAAGTTTGGATTCCAAACCCGCTAAGTGACCCGACAGTAACATGGTGAGTTGGAAGAGCCAACCCACCCCCTAGACTGATGTCATGAAGGACGCCCGCCCCTGCTCCATCGCCGCGACGCTCGCCCTCGTCGGCGAGAAGTACTCCCTGCTGGTCCTGCGCGAGGTGACGCTCGGCGCCACCCGCTTCGACCAGCTCGTACGCAACATCGGCGCCCCGCGCGACGTACTGACCGCCCGCCTGAAACGGCTCGTCGAGGCCGGCATCCTGGAAAAGGTCGAGTACAGCGAGCGCCCCACTCGCTACGAGTACCGGCCCACCCCGGCAGGCCTGGAGCTGGAGCCGGTGCTGCTCACACTGATGGCATGGGGCGACCGGCATCTCCAGGAGGGGGACTTCCGGCCGATGGTCCTGGAGCACACCTGCGGGCACGAGCTGGTCCCCCAGGTCGTCTGCCCCGAATGCGGCCAGAAGGTCGAACACCACGACCTGACCGCCCACCCGCAGTCCCCGGGCTGGACAGCTACGGGGCCGGCGGCGGCGTAGGGCTCTCGGTCAGGAGGCCGGCACCCACGTCGCAGCGGTGGCACGTCTACGGATGGAACGTCCCCTGGTAGACGTCCAGTCGGCCGCACATCCCGAACCGGCCGTGCGTGGAAGGCTGTTCGGCCCGTACGACGGCGTCCGCGAGGTGGGAGGTGTCGCCTCGCTCCAGACGGTCGAGCTGCTCGCCCGTGGCCGCGGCGGCGGCCTCGGCGCCTTGGTGCCACCGCTCGCGCCAGGCTCCGAGCCGGGGCCGCACCAGCGCGGCCGCGGCCCGGTGGAAGGCGGCGAGCGGCTCGGGACCCTCGGCCTCGCGCAGCGCGCGGTAACCCTCCAGGGCGAGGTCGCGCCGGGCTCGCGCGAGCCGCTCCTGCTCCGCCTCGGGTGCGTCGGCCGGGATGACGGTGGCGGCCGCGTAGGTCTCCGGGTCGGTCAGGTACGGCGGCGGCAGCGTGAGCACGGCGTCGCCCGCCTCGGGGAGCCCGTTGTTCTGCATGAGGACCGTGATGCGCAGGTCGTCCTCGTTGACCAGCCGGTGGATGGTGCCGGGGGTGAACCAGGCGACCGTGCCGGGCGCGAGCGGCGTGACCTCGTAGCCGGAGGCGGTCAGCGTCTGCACCGCCCCGCGCCCGCCGGTGACGACGTACGCCTCCGAACAGGTCAGGTGCATATGGGGAGTTCCCCCGCACGCACCGTCCGCGGCGGGCCAGTCGTACACGCACAGGTGCGACACGGCGACGGCGCCCGGCAGCCCGGCGAAACCGCGGGGTGCCTCGGGGCCGCCCTGCGCGGCTGTTCCGGCGTGCCGGCTCACCACGGATGCGCCTCCAGGTACTTGGCGACCTCCTCGCGCTCCCAGGCGCCCTCCGCCACGACCACGCGGTAGCGGCGGGTGAGCGTGTCGCCGGGTGCGAGTTCCAGTTCGTCGAAGAAGGCGAGCGAGGGGGCGACGGCGGCGAACGGTTCGTTGCGCACGAACCAGTGGGCCGGGTGGGCGCCCGCCGCCCCGGTGTGGTCGTTCTCGGGGGCGTGCGCGAAGACAAGCGTGGCGTGCCCGTCGGCGCCGTCGTGCTCTGCCGAGTAGGCGAGCCACGGCGCCTGCTGCCCCATCAGCTCCGGGCCCTCGGACTCGGGGCCGATGACCCGGCCGTCCCGGAAGCCGCGCGGGCCGCGCCAGAACAGGCCCGTGTAGCCTGCCATCTCCCGGCCCGCCGTCGTCGGGCTGCCAAAGCGCAGCGGCTCGTCACGCCGATTGGTGACCGCGGAGGTCCAGGTCAGCGCCCAGGATCCCGACTCCGGATCCACGTCGTGCACCTCGATGCGGCGCTCCTCCTCGGCCCAGAGATCACCGTTGTGCGGATGCCACGTGAGGCGTTCGGCGATGACGGCGCGGCCGTCGGCCGCTTCCACCTCGTCGAAAGCGATGTGCGCCATCGACCCGACACGCTCTGGGAGTTCGAGATATCCCTTTCCGTGAACGTATGTGTTGCCGCCCCACAGGTTCTGGCCGGAGAGGTGCGAGACCGTCATCTGCAGGCCCTTGTGCCAACGGTGGTCGTTGGGCCGGTAGTCCGTGACCACGTTGTCCGAGAGCGTCCGCAGCGGATGCAGATACGGCTTCGGGGCCTCCCAAGCGGCTTCCGGGCGGTACACGTAGCTCAGCAGCTCGACGCCGGTGGTGACATCGCTGATCGTGATGCGCTCGCCGTGGGTGTGAACGATGCGCAGACCGTCGCGACCGGTCATGCCGGCACCTCCTCCCCGCTCACGGACACGGAGGGTCCGGTGGCCTCTGACGTCACGGGCGCCCAGCCCGGCGCACCTCCGTGCAGGGCGTCGTAGTACGAGTCCCCGGGACCGATGTCCCCGGCGCGCACGGTCGTGTCCGTGAACGCCGACTTGTAGAGGGCGGTGATGAGCTCCAGGCTGGTGCGGCCGTCGGCGCCGCTGCTGCGCGGCCGCTCGCCGACGCGCATGCTCGCGACCAGCTCCCGCAGCTGCGCGAGGTGCGAGCTCGGCACATCCGCGCCGAAGTCGCGCCAGGCCGCCACGTCCGCCTCCGGCACTCCCGGCGCCGGGGTGATGCGCCAGTGCTCGTTGCTGTGTCCGTAGAGGTGGGTCAGCTCGACGGTGGCGCGTTCGCAGTCGATGCGGATGCGGCTCACCTCGTCCGGGCTCAGGACGCTGTTGACGACGGTGCCCAGGGCGCCGTTCGCGAAGCGGACCAGGGCCGTCGAGACATCCTCCGTCTCCACGTCGTGCACCAGACGCCCGGCCATGGCCCGCACCTCGCTCCACGGCCCCAGCAGATCGAGCAGCAGGTCCATCTGGTGGATGCCGTGCCCCATCGCGGGCCCGCCGCCCTCGGTCTCCCAGCGGCCGCGCCAGGGCACGGCGTAATAGGCGGTGTCGCGGTACCAGGTGGTCTGACAGTGCACGACGAGCGGGCGGCCCATGGCCCCCTCGGCGATCAGGCGCTTCACGTGCCGGGCGCCGGAGCCGAAGCGGTGCTGGAAGACGATCGACGCGTACGGACCGCCGTCCAGGCCCTCCTCGGCCTCGATGGCGTCGAAGTCCGCGAGCGTCGGCACGGGCGGCTTCTCGCACCACACCCAGGCGCCGGCGCGCAGCGCGGCGACGGTCTGCGCGCGGTGCAGGGTCGGCGGCGTGCAGATGGTGACCAGGTCCGGGCGCTGCTCTTCGAGCATGCGGTCCAGGTCGGTGTACGCGTGCGGGATGCCCGCGTCCGCGCAGAGCGCCTTCACCGCGTCGCCGTCGATGTCGACCGCGGCGACGATCTCCGTCTCGCCCTCGTCGGCGAGCGCGGCGAGCGCGGGCAGGTGCGAGCCGCGCGCGATGGCGCCCGCGCCGATGATGGCGGCCCGGATGCGGCGGCCCTCGAACGGCGCCGCGGGACGGCCGCCCGTCGCGGCCTCGGGGACGTTCGCCGAAGTCGCGGGTCCGTTGGCGGCGGTCTCCGGGCGGGTCGCGGCGGCCTTCTCGGTGCCGGGTGCGTTGCGGGGTGTGCTCATGGACGTGATCAACGCTCCATCGGACGTGAGGACGTGACGTCAGACGTCGGCCAACGCGTGATGACTCCGGGGACCCCAGCGACAGCAAGCGCTTTCTCTTCTGCAGCAACGTATGCGGCGCTCCGGCGCTGGTCAACACCATGGCCGCGCCGGCTGCGCGTCGCCGGGCCCGCCTGCCCCGTGTCCGCCGGCCAAACCCCTGTGGCGGGGCTGTCACACCAGGGCGCTACGCTGCCCACAACACACTTGATCACCGCGCGCGCGGTCCGCCGCGCCCGCCCGCACGTATCCGTCACCTCCGTCGCCTGCGTCGGCGTCCTCAGCCACCCCTTTCGCCGCTTTCCGTCGCCCCTTCCACGATCAGCACTTGGATCCCGTAACTTCATGTCTTGGTTTGAATCCCTCATCCTCGGACTCGTCCAGGGGCTGACCGAGTTCCTTCCCGTCTCCTCCAGTGCGCATCTGCGGCTGACCGCGGCGTTCGCGGGCTGGAAGGACCCGGGTGCGGCGTTCACGGCGATCACGCAGCTCGGCACGGAGGCCGCGGTGCTGATCTACTTCCGCAAGGACGTCGGGCGGATTCTCGCGGCGTGGTCCCGCTCACTCACGAACAAGGCGATGCGGAGCGATCACGACGCCCAGATGGGCTGGCTGGTGATCGTCGGCTCGATTCCGATCGGTCTGCTCGGGGTGACGCTCAAGGACCAGATCGAGGGCCCGTTCCGCGATCTGCGGATCACCGCGACGATGCTGATCGTCATGGGCGTGGTCATCGGCATCGCCGACCGGCTCGCGGCCCGCGACGAGACCGGCGGCAGACACCGCGCGGCCAAGCAGCGCAAGACACTTGAGGACCTCAACACCAAGGACGGCCTGCTCTACGGCATCTGCCAGGCAATGGCGTTGATCCCGGGCGTCTCCCGGTCCGGCGCCACCATCAGCGGCGGCCTGTTCATGGGCTACTCCCGCGAGGCGGCGGCCCGTTACTCCTTCCTCCTCGCCATGCCGGCCGTACTCGCCTCGGGCGCCTTCGAGTTGAAGGACGCCGCGGAGGAGGGGCACATCTCCTGGGGCCCGACCGTCTTCGCCACGATCATCGCGTTCGCGGTCGGTTACGCCGTTATCGCATGGTTCATGAAGTTCATCTCGACGAAGAGCTTCATGCCGTTCGTCTACTACCGCATCGCGCTCGGCATCGTCATCATCGTCCTGGTCAGCATGGGTTGGCTGAGTCCTCACGCGGCCGAGTCGGCGGGCTGATCCGGTAGGCACATGTAGCGCTATCTAGCATTTTCTAGCGCCTGACTGCATCAACACGCCATGATCATCTCCCACTCGTCTCCCACCTGGGAGACCGGGAGACGATCAGCCAGAAGTGCGCACCTGCAAAGTCGGGAGCAGAAAGGGAGGGCCCGCACAGCAGCAGCTGTGCGGGCCGTTCTGCGTGGCGGCCGGCCCGGGTCATTCGAGGCTGAGGCGCGCCAGCAGGCCCTGGACACGGCCGGCGAGCGCCTTCTCCGGGTCCGGGCTGATGGTGGCAAGTGCCACTGCGGCCGTCACGATGACGTCGCTCAGCTCCTTCTCGACGAGCCGCCAGCGCGGGCGGTGAGGAAGTCGAGGGTGTAGCGGTCGGGGTTGCCGTAGCCGGCCAGGCCCATGAGCTTGCCGGAGCTGGTCCAGTTGCCGAGTCCGAGGTGTTCGGCGACGGTCTCGTAGAACCAGCCCAGCGACTGGCTGAACGGGAACTGGCGCAGGACCTTCAGTCCGTCGGCGGTGCCGTGGGCGAGGGTGGCGGAGACGCCGTCGCCGGAGCCGTCGACCACCAGGACGGCGGTCTCGTCGAAGCCGCTGGGTGGAAGGCGGAGGCGGCGTGCGCGAGGTGGTGCTCGACCACGGTGACCTGCCGGGGCCGGTGGTGGTCGAACAGGGCGGGGTCGAGGAGTTCGGCGATCAGCTCGGCGTCCGTGCAAATGTCGCTCGGCGTAGGCCAGGCCGGGTTGAAGGCGATGGCGATCTCGTCAACGTCGGCCAGGGTGATGCCGGCCTCGGACAGGCAGTAGGCCGCGGCCACCGCGCAGGAGCGGGAGTCCTTGTGGTGCTTGCCGGGCATGGACCAGACACCGCTGGCCTGGGAGGCGATGCCGAGCGCGACCATCACCTCGGCGAGTCCCATGCCGTGGCCGGGACAGGGAGCCCGGCCACGGTAAGTACGTCGGTGCAGCCGGCCTCCTTCCCGGCAACCCAGGCGCGGATCTGGGCCTTGGTTGCCGTCCCGCCCAGCGGTAATCGCGGAGCCAACTCAGCCCTCTACCGCATTGCCCTCGTCCGCATGTCCAGAGACGCCCGCGCCAACGAGGTTGCCGCGGCGGCGGACCGTTCCGACTTTCCTGCCGGTGGATGTCGGCCGGTGATCGGCCGCGTCCAGCTGCTCGGCGAGCGGGAAGCTGCCGCCATAATGGGAGGCATGCCCTCCAGCGCGCACCACCCCGCACCCGCGTCGAAGAACCTCTCGGGCACGGACGCCGAGGACCTCGCGCTGTACCGGGAGAAGTTCCGGTGCCGTCTGCCGGAGGCGCTGGACGAGTTGCACGGCCCGACCCAGGGGGTCGTCGAGCTGCCGCTGCACATGGCCTGGTCCGGGATGACCTCGTACGACCTGGGCAAGCCGCGGCAGCGCATGGGCCTGTACCGCACTGTCCTGCATGAGGGTCTGCACGACGACCTGCCCCGCTACCTCAACCAGGACCTGCTCCTCCAGCTGTGGCCGGTGCTGCGCACCCTCGTCGGCCGCACCGTGCGCGCCGTATGGGAGGACGCCTTCCCCGAGCTCGCCTCGCGCACCCGGGCGGTCGCGTGACGGACATGCCGGAGCTGCACGCGCGGCTCCTGGCGGATGTGATCGCCCTCGGCTCCCCGTATCCCCTGGTCCTCACCGGCGGGTATGCCGTGCGGGCGCACCGCCTCGTGAACCGCCCCAGCCAGGACCTCGATGTCGCCACCGAGAACCCGGCGCCCATGGCCGACATCGCCGCCACGCTCCGCGCCGGCCTGGAAGCCCGCGGCTGGAAAGTGCACGCGCTGGAGACCGCCCCGCTGTCCGCCCGCTTCACCGTGACCGACCCGGCCACCGGGCAGGAATGCGAAGTCGACATCCTCAAGGAGATCTTCTGGCGGCCGGTCGCCCAGAGCCCGTACGGGCCCGTCCTCGCGGAGGAGGACGTGATCGGGACCAAGGTCCGCGCCCTCGCCGACCGCGGAGCGCCCCGTGACCTGATCGACGTGTTCGCAGCCTCTCGCCGTTGAAACACCGCCGATAGCACCTCAGGATGCCGTGGATGACGCTTCCCACCGAGGCCGTAGGCGATGAACTCCAACACCGCGGTCTTGCCCGAACTGAATGCACCGGCCACCACGGACAGGTCCCGCACCCGCTGGTCCTGCGTGAAATCGACGTCATAGTTCCGGCTGACGCCAGCAAGGCGCAGGTGCCGGATCCGGATGCCAGGCAGAGGCTGCATGATGGTCATCCCTCCCAGGGCATGTCAGGTGGCTGCGGCCCCGGTCCCAGCACGCTGAGGAGCGCGGCACCGGGCCCGCCCTCTCTATCCGGCCGCAGCCACCGTGCAGTCTGTTCCCGCAGCGCCTTGTCGCAGAGCTTGCGAAGGCGACGCACGACGATGGACGCCGCAGGGGTGAACGACGCGGCGTAGGTGGCGGTGAAGCGAGCCCCGAGTTCCCGACCGCGGTTGCTGATCGAATATGCGATTGCGCCGTTGCGGTTGTGGACCTCGCAACACCCGTAAGCCACGAGCAATCCGAGATCGTGCTGGATGCGCTCGCGTCGACTGGTGCAGCGCTGCGAGGAGGACGCGTACGAGAGCACCTGCGGATCGAACCCGGCCAGCCTGAGCATATTGCCCTCCCGGCCGTCGGAATCGACGACGAGGAAGGGATTCGCCGACAGGAAGTCGTAGTACCCGATCCACTCCAGGCTCGCCCCCTTCGCGTCATGTCCGGCGACAGCGTCGAGAAGAAGCAGCAGCTGCGCCAGCCGGAAGGCCACCTCGTCCTCCGGCATCATCACCGGCCGGTGTGCTTCCACAGCGAACTCCTCGTAGGCCTGACAGGACAGGCGACGACGGTCAGCCGTCGGAGTGCTCGGCGGCGATCTGCCGCCAGTGTTTGACCCATCCCGCCTTGCGGTTGTCCACGAGCCGGTGGACCAGCCCCCAGCTGTGCACCAGCTCCAGGCGGAGTGACTTCGGCAGTTGGTCGTGCTCGTTGCGTACATCCCGCCAGACACGGGTGTGGAGAGCCCGAAGCGCGTCCTCGGCCGCGCATTCGTTGAACTGCATCTCCCATAGACCGTGGAGCGTCGCATCGGCGGAACTGAGCGCCGCCACCTCCGCCGGAACATCCTTGTGCGCGATCTCGCGAGCCACCAGATCGGCGTTGAAGAACTGCCTCTTGGCCGAGTCCAGCTCCACGTGGCCGGCCTCGGTCATCTGCCGAATGAACAAGGCGACGCCAAGGACGGCTGCCTTGTCGTCCTCGACTTCGAGTACCAGCCGAAGCTGCTCCACGGAGGCGCGGGCGGCCTGAGCGTACGTCTCGTAGAAGCCCCGACGCACGTCGTCGCCGCCGGGGCCAAGCAGCTTCTTCCGGAGGGCGGTCTCGTCCCAAAGCTGGATAACGAGGCTGTGTTCCTTCTCCCTCGCCTTCGTCCACGTGTCCCACCACGCTGTCATGGGGCCGTCCAGGCTGAAGGGGATGCACAGAATCCAGCTGGCGATGGTGTGGCCGTTCTTGACGGCCGCCTTCAGCACGTTGCCGAGCGAGTCTTCGACCTGCTGCACGTGCTTCTTGATGGTGACCGGCATGAAGTACGGACTGCCACACTGTGATCGCTCCGCCGAGGTTTCCGGCGAAAGCGTCGATACCCCAGTCGCCCGGGTTGGCAGCGACGGACCGTACGTTTGGGGCCGTCGCTGCGGCAAGCTGAGCGATCATCGTTTCGAAGTCGTCGCGGGCTCCGCCGGGGCTTCCCCCGCGGACTGCGTGCACGTCGAAGCTGATTGGCTGGACACCCGTCGCACGGCTATCGAATCAGGCACAACCCACCCCCCTGCGCCGGTGGCCGCACACAACATGTTCCCCAAGCGTCACACACCGTATCGGTGGAGCGTAACCAACGGCACCTCTTCTGATCAGGAAGTGGAACGCACCGACATCTCAAATACGGTCCACGAGGTCGGCATCGAGACGGCGTCGATCCGGAGGATGTCGACCTCGACGCGCTAGCCGACCTCCACAACCGCCTTCAGCACTTCGCAGCCAAGGACACGAGCATCGCCATGCAGGCTCGGACCGTCCCGGTTCTCGATCTGCTGCTCAAATACATCGAGCGACCGGGCCGCGAACTTCGCCTTGAGGGAGCCGGAGATGTGTCGGGACTGCCGGCGCGAAGGAGCTGACGGAGGCCCAGCTCCTGCCCTTCGAGCAGTACGTGGGCTTCATGGCGTACTACGGGGCCCGGCTCCATGAGCTGTCCCGGATGTATGACGATCAGGAGATGGCGTACCGCCACCTCCTGCAGTACTCGGACGGCTTCCTGGAGGACTTCCCGGTCAGGCGTGAGCCGGCCACCGATGACTTGACGGGATCAGCCTCGGCCAACTTCCGCGCCAGGCAGGATGATCACCATGGGATCGGGAATGTGGACGGGGCTGATCGGCCTCGCAGGAGCTGTGATCGGTGCTGGAGGAGCCATCCTGGGCGGCTGGCTACAGCAACGAAACCAAGCCATCCAGCGCCGCCGCGGCGGCCCGCCGGTCATCCTCCGTCCCGGTGAGGCCGTGCAGGTCGCGCAGGAAGCAGCCGAGGTTGTTCAGCCGCAGCGGACGGTTCGGGGACGCCGGGGGCGTCGCGTCGACCGCCACCCGCAACAGGGAGATTGCCTCGTCCAGGTCCTCCCGCCCGCCGCTCAGTCGCCAGCGGCGCCACAGCGCGCCCCCGGTGTTGGCAGCGATCCGGCCGCGTTCCGGCGCCGGCGCGGGCAGCAGGTCCAGGGCCTCGGCATGGGCGGCGAGACCCGTGTCGAGGTCGTCCGGGTTGGCGTCGCGTTCGTAGCGGTTCATGAGGGCGTTGCCGAGGTTGTCGAGGAACACCGGCCGGTCGGGGGTCGTGCGGCCGGCCGGTGTGACCGCCGTGTTCACTGCCGAGGATGAAGAGGAAACGGCGGGACAAAGGGGTCCCCTTGGGGGTGCGTGGGCGACTGCCAGCGTGAGCAGTCGCGCCAGGCGGTGTATTGGTCTGCCGTGTCCCAGCGGTGCCGGTCGGACCGACGTCACGTGACATAGTTCCCGCCGCGGCGGACGATGCGGATCATCAGCTCTGGAGGAGTGCGGCGGCCAGTTTGAGTACGATCGGTAGCCGCTCCACCAGGCCTTCGCTGCGGCACGGCATCCACTGTGCTTCACGCTGCGCGATACAACGAGTAGACAGTTTTGGGACGACTCCGATACGTACCACTGCTGTTGGTACGTCTGGCAGTAGCAAACAGGACTGACACCCTCCACCGCCGAGAACTCAGCCGAACGCCAGCTGCAGCGGTGAATTGTCTGCCTCACGCGAACCCTTGACGCTAAACCGTTTCATTGCTTCTCTCGAAAGGCTGCTTCTGGGAGCGCTCCCACCCCAGCCGAAAGGGACCCCTGTGCAGACCACCCCCCACGCCACCCCCCATGTCACCTCCTTATGCCACCTCGCCCGTACCCTCGCTGCGCTCATCACGGCCGTTCTCGTCGCCTGCCTGCTGTGCTGGACGGGGAGCTCCCCCGCCCAGGCCGCGCCGGGTGACGGCTCGGTCTCCGACCCCAACATCGCCTACGTCGGGCGCTGGGACACCAGCGCCGACACCGCGGCGGTGCCCTCCTGGACCGGTGCCTACCTGCAGACGGCCTTCACCGGCACCACGGTGAAGGTCAAGGCGAGAGATGCGGTCAACCTGTACGCCAGCATCGACGGCGGCCCCGACGTCTTCCACCCCGGCGTGCGCGGCACGGTGAACCTCACGCCCCGGCCGTTGTCCGCCGGCACGCACACCCTGCGCATTTCGTACCGCTCCGGCGACACTGTCTTCCAGGGCCTGGTGCTGGACCCCGGTGCGCGCACGGTCGCGCCGAACGCCCCGTCGCGGCTCGTCGAGTTCGTCGGCGACTCCATCACCGCCGGTGCGCTCACGGACCGGCTCGCACTGGACTCGTACGCCTGGAAGACCGGCGAGCAACTCGGGGCGCGCCACACCCAGATCGCCCGATCCGGCTACTGCCTCGTCGCCCAGTCCGGATGCACGGGCCTGAGCACGCAGTTCTTCAGGACGGCGAGCACGGGCGGCCAGAACTGGGACTTCTCCCGCTACCGGGCGGACGCCGTCGTCATCAACCTGGGTACCAACGACATCGGCCGCGGAGTGACCGGTGCCTCCTTCCAGTCGGCGTACACCAAGTTCCTCTCCGACCTGCGCGCCACCTACCCGAACTCGCAACTCTTCGCCGTGCAGACGCTCAAGAAGCGCTACGTCAACGAGACCAGGGCGGCCGTCACCGCCCGCACCAACGCCGGTGACAGCAGGGTGCACTACGTCGACACCACGGGCTGGCTGAACGACGGCACCGACTACGAGGACGGCAACGGGCATCCCAACGAGGCCGGCCACACCAAGTTCGCGAACCGCCTCACCCCCGTCATCGCCGCCCGACTCGGCAGCCCCACATCCACCCTGGCGGCCGCTCCCGGCCAACCCGGCGACCCCAACATCAAGTTCGTGGGCCGCTGGGACACCAGGACTTCCACCGCCTACACCCCGTACTGGGCGGGCGCCTACTACAGGGTCGGCTTCACCGGCCGGACCGTCCAGCTCAAGCAGCGCGGGACGATCGACTTCTGGGCGAGGATCGACAACGGCCCTGTGAAGTTCTACGACGACGTCAAGGGAACCGTGAACCTGACCCCCTCCCCGCTGTCCGTCGCCAACCACACCCTCCAGGTCAACTACCAAGTGGTCGCCGGTTCCTACCGGGGTGACGCCGTCTTTCAGGGACTGGTCCTCGACAGTGGCTCCACCACGTTCGCACCGCCGGCGCCCGGCAAGCTGATCGAGTTCGTCGGCGACTCGATCACGGTGGGGACTACGTCGTCGCAGAACGCCCGCACCGCGTACGGCTGGCTGATCGGGGAACGACTCGGCACCGAGCACACCCAGATCGCCCAGGGCGGCGCCTGTCTGGTCGCCGCGGCGGACGGATGCGTCGGCTTGGAGCGGCAGTTCACCAAGCTCAACCCGAACGCGGCCACCCCCGACTGGGACTTCTCCCGCTACCAGGCGAACGCGGTCGTCATCAACCTCGGCACCAACGACGTGGGCCACGGTGTCAGCTCCGCGCAGTTCCAGACGGCGTACACCAGCCTGTTGCGCAAGGTCCGCGCCGCGTACCCACAGGCGTGGATCTTCGCATTGGAGACCTTCCGCGGCCGGTACGTCCCGCAGACCCAGGCGGCGGTCAAGGCAGCCGTCGACGGTGGCGACTCCAGGGTCTCCTTCGTCGACACCACCGGCTGGCTGGGTTCGGGCGACCTGACGGACTCGGTCCACCCCAACGACCAGGGGCACCGCGTCATCGCGGACCGGCTGGCACCGGTCATCGCGGCGCGGATCGGTATGTGAAGGAGGGCCGGGGCCGCCGGACCGCGACGCGCAGGCGGGCGCCTCCGCTGCCCTGCGTGGGCGCCCGGCCCCGGCCCCGGCTCGACGGCGAGATCGCCGCACTTCCCTCCCTTCCTGTTGACCGCGTCGAGCACAAGGCTCGATTCGTCGTCCAACCACATCGCGGGTAGATGCCGATCGTCCTGCTCGACGGGTCACCGCGCTTGCCGGGAATGCTCGGGATCGCCTCGAACGTGAGGCACCAGCCAGCCTCCTGCCAGGTGTGCTCGCCTTGCGCCCGTACTCGGTGCCGACCAGGTCGGGGGCAGACTCGCGAGCCGTTGTGGATCTCCTACTCGTGCTGGTAGTGAGCGGTTGTCCGACCCCGAGATCATCCGCCGACGGGCCACCTCGGTGTTCGGTGAGTACGAGCGGCGCTATCAGCAACCCAGTCGCTCACCGCGGTGACAGCCGCAGCCCTTTGAAGATTCGAGCCTTCAGGCGGGAACCCCCGCCCGGCGGGAAATGCTCAGGCAACCGTGACCTTGATCGTGTGCCGGCCGGTCGCCCCGTCGGGCAACGGCTCGTGCACCTGTCCTGTCTGCACCTGGCCGGTGTTGTCGGTGGCGCGTACTTGCAGCCGATGCTCGCCGGGCGTCGCCTGCCACGGCCAGCTCCACTGCCGCCATGTGTCCACCGACGGCACCGCCGCGAGCTGTGCCCGCTGCCATGGCCCGTCATCCACGCGGACCTCCACCGCGGACACCCCACGATGTTGCGCCCACGCCACCCCGGCCACCATCACCAGACCTTGCTCCAGACGCCTGCCCGCAGCCGGTGTGTCGATCCGCGACTGTGTCTTCACCGGAGCCAGCGCCGCGTAATCCCGCCGTACCCAGTAGGCGCTGAAGTCCGAGAAGCGACTCAGCTCCAGCTCCGTCAGCCACTTCGTCGCCGATACGTATCCGTACAGCCCGGGCACCACCATCCGGACCGGAAATCCGTGCTCGACCGGCAGTGGCTCCCCGTTCATCCCGACCGCCAGCAACGCGTCCCGCCCGTCATGCAACGCCGCCGTCGGTGTGCCGGCCGTGTAGCCGTCCACGGAACGGCTCACCACCTGATCCGCGCTGTCATCCGGCTCGACTTCATCCAGCAGATCCTTGATCGGTACCCCCAACCACCGCGCGTTGCCGACCAACTCGCCGCCGACCTCGTTGGACACGCACGCCAGCGTGATGTAGCGCTCCACCATCGGCCGTGCCAGCAATTGCTCGTAGGTCAGCGTCAGCGGCCGTCTCACCCGGCCATGAATGCTCAGCCGCCAGTCCTTCGGTTCCATCTGCGGCACCGTCAAAGCGGTGTCGATCCGGTAGAAGTCCGCGGTACTGGTCACGAACGGCTCCACTCCAGGCACGCCGACGGAGACCTTGGCGGGCAAGGGTGCTGCCGGGCTCGACGGCGACGGGAGAACCACCGCGGCCCGGGCCGCGGCCACACGCTGTGCCCAGAGCCGGCGTCCGCCCGGTACGGCCACCGCGGCCGCACCGATCGCCCCGACCGCCAGCGCGAGAAACCTCCGTCGGCCCGGTGGCTGTCCCGCGCCGTCCAGCACCGAGTTGCCGGCATCCGACGAGGGCGAACCGGCTCCCCGCACGGGGGTGTGGGTTCCCTGTGCCGCCACGTCCGTATCCGGGCCGGAGTCGTCCCCCAGGTCCTGCGCCGATACCGGGGCACGGCGCGGCAGGGTGCGGCGCAGCAGCACCAGGAGGCCGGCAGCGGCCAGTGCGCCGGCCACTGTCGGCAGGGGGTACGCCCACGTGGCGCTGGGCCGGGTGGCTGACGCGATTACGCCGATCATCCCGAACACAGCGACGCCGGTCAGCCCGTACCAGAGCCGGCGCATGGCCAGTACACCGATGAACGCGGCGAACACCGCCAACACCAGCACGATTCCCGCCTGCAGTGCCAGCTTGTCGTACGTGTAGAACACCGCGACGGCGAACTCCTTGACCGGGGTCGGCGCAGCGTCCACGGCGACGCCACCCACCGCCACGAGGGGCGCTGACGGCCCACCCGTCGCGGCTGCCACCAACTCACCGAGGCCCAGGGCGAGTGCGGTGGCCGCGACGCCGGCAAGCTCGCCGTACCACTGCTTGGGCGGTCTTCCCGGTGCCGGCCGATCTGTCTTCTGCGTCTCCATGTCTATACCGGACATCTGATCGGCGCTTATCGGCTCACCCGGCGCAGCCTGGCGAAGCCGACACCCAGCACGACCAGACCGACGATCGCCACGACCGGCCCGACGACCGCCCACAGCGTCACGCCGCTCATCGCAGAGCCCTTCATGACGTCGAGTCCCTGCAAGGTCCAGCCCACGCCGACAAAGGCAAGCAGTGCGCCGAGGCCGAGGACCAACCAGTTCTTCTTCATGGGGTATCTCCAGGTGTGGAGCCGAAGTGCTCGACATCGAGCGTGACGGTTCTGCGGCCGCAGCGGCGACAACGTGTGGTTGGACCCCGTTGTCAACCGATCGACGTACGCAAGGCTCCACTGGTGCGTGGACGCTCCTCGACACCGAGTCGGGCACTGTGGATCTGGGCGCCCGTAAACTGGCGGCCAGATCTCGGTGGGCGAAAGTGGGCAGGTCGTGGCAGTGCGCAGCACCGTCGACTTCGGACACCGCTACCGCGTCGGATGGCATGTCCTTGTCGGCGCCGTCGCGATACCGCTTGCCGTCGCCATAGCGGCCGACGTCTCCGTGGCGCTCGGACAACGCCTGCTGGCCCTCGGTACGCTCGTTGTCATCGTTGCCTGCTACGCCCTGGTCGCTCCGCGGGCCATGGAAAACCGCGACGAGCGTTGGGGTGCGGCCTATTTCGCCGTCCTGGCGGTCGCGTTCCCGCTCCTGCTCGCCATCGCCCCGATCGCCGGCGCACTGCTGTTCGCGCTCTGCCCACAGCTGTTCATGATGGTCGCGAGGTGGCGGGTACGCCTACCGCTGTTGTTGATCCTCTACGCCGAACTCGCCTGGGCCATGGTGGCGCGGGCCGGATTCAGCCGCTACACGCTGGCGATGGTCGGCGTGACCGTTCTGGTACCCATGACCGTGACGATCCTCCTGGGCGCCTATCTGACCGGCATCCGCGAGCAGAACCGCAAGCGGGCCGCGCTGATCGAGGAACTGACCCGGACGCGGGCCGCACTGGAACGCGCGGGCCACGAGGCAGGCGTCCATGCCGAACGTGAACGCCTGGCTGCCGAGATCCACGACACCCTGGCACAGGGCTTCACCAGCATCCTCATGCTCGCCCAGGTCGCACGGACGACCCTGCTCCGTGATCCGACGGCCGCCGACGGCCAGCTCGACATCCTGGAGAAGACCGCCCGCGAGAACCTCGCGGAGGCACGCTCGCTGATCGCCGCATCGGCCCCGGTCGACCTGACCGGCCGAGGGCTCGCGGATGCGCTGGACCGGCTCGCCGCCCGGCATACTCGCGACACGGGTACGCGCGTCGAGGTCTCGATCGTCGGCGAGCGGTCCGGCACAACTACCGGCACCGACATCGCCCTGCTGCGCACCGCGCAGGAGGCCCTGGCCAACGTCGCCAAGCACGCCGCCGCGACGGCGGTGCGGATCGAGCTGCGCCAGGATCCCGACCTCATGGCGCTGGCGGTGACCGATGACGGCCAGGGCTTCGACCCGAGCACCGTCCGGGGTGGATACGGCCTGCTCGGCATGCGCACCCGCGCCTCCAGCCTCGGCGGAACCTGCACGGTGCGATCGGCTCCCGGCCAGGGCACCACGGTGCGGGTCGAGCTGCCGCCGCCACCGGCCGAGCAGGCGGCGCGTAGCCTGCAGCCTGTACTTGATCTCAGCTCCACACCCGACCACTGAGCGGGCGGAAACGTCTCGATGACTGTCCAGATCCTGATTGTCGACGACCATCCCGTCGTACGCTTCGGCCTCCGCGGCATGCTCGAGGCCTACGACGACCTGCGGGTCGTCGGCGAGGCCGGCTCCGGCGACGAGGCGATCGTCCTCGCCGCCGCGATGCGCCCGGACGTCGTCCTGATGGACCTGCGGATGCCGGGTACCGATGGCGCCACCGCGACGGCGCGCATCCGTCAGGAGCACCCCGGCATTCGCGTGCTCGTGCTCACCACCTACGAAGGTGACGCCGACATCCTGCCGGCGATCGAGGCCGGCGCCACCGGTTACCTGCTCAAGGACACCCCGATCGGTACCCTGACCGACGCGATCCGGGCGGCGGCCCGCGGTGAAACCGTCCTCGCCCCGCCGGTGGCCGCCCGGCTGGTGACTCACCTTCAGGCTCCGGCCGGGGAGCAGCTGACCCCACGCGAGGTTCAGGTACTCGGCCTCGTCGCGCGGGGTCTGTCCAACGGTGAGATCGGTCGGCAGCTGTACATCGGCGAGGCGACGGTGAAGACGCACCTGCTGCGAACCTTCGTCAAACTGGGTGTCAACGACCGCACCGCAGCCGTCACCGTCGCGCTGTCGCGCGGCGTCCTCACCTCGCCACAACGGTGATCTCCGCATGACGGACATCGCGTATGTCGGGCGACTCGCGCCCCTTGGATTCAACAGCGCGCGGTTGCCGGCTTGTCGGGTGGCCGTGAGGCCACGGCCCGGTGCGCGTCTGAAGGGTGTCGTCACTCACCGGCCGGTTCCCGTGGGGGCCGCGGCCGTGGAGGACCGGGATGCCCTGGCGTTCACCCGGTGCATGGGGAGATCGAGTACGACAGGATGGGCAACCAACAGGGCTCCCATGCCGACGAGTTGAGACTTCGAACACCTTCCTCAACGGCAGGGGAGCCTTGTGCGGTGCGGCATCCGATCTCGTCACCCGTTCAATGGCCGCGGTGTCGGCACCTGGTCATCCTGGTTCAGGCCCATGCCGTTGTCACTGCCCAACGCCGCTCATGACGGCGTCGACGATGCCCGGTTGGGTCACGGTGTTGGAACGTCGGTCGAACAGGCCGAACCCGTACTGTCCGTTCACACCGTTGTCCCAGTAGACGCTGACTTCCCCGTACTTCTTGGCTGTGGCCGCGAGGGTGTGCGCAAAGTCGGCACGGTATCCGTTGTTCGCCGAGTCGAACGACGACTTGTCGATCGCTCCGTACTCACCGATGACTACCGGGTATCCCTTCGTGACGAATCCGTCATGCATTTTCTTCAACTGCGCGTCCAGATAGTCCTCCTGCCCCCAGGTGGACGTCTTTGACGGGTTGGTCGCAGTCGGGCCCCACTGCGTGATGGCCCCGCTTTCCGTACCGGCGAAGTCCCACGGATCGTAGTAGTGCACGGAGATCATGATCCTCTGCTGGTTGCTGGGAACGGAGGAGGAGCGATAGCGATCGGTCGGAAGCGCGAAGCCGTAGTTGCCCGCGGTGTAGTCGATGTTTGTGTTCCAGCCGGGGATGAGCAACCATCGTGAACTGTTGTTGCCGCCGGCTTTCCGCACCGTGTCCACGAAGATCTGGTTATAGCTGTTGATGTTCGAGTAGCACGGTTGGGTCGGTTGGCCGAAGTCCCCGGTGAACTCTTCGTTCATGGACTCCAGGATCAGGTGCTGGTCGTAGCTCTGGAACTTCGACGCGATCTGTTGCCAGACCTTCTGGTACTTGGCCTTGATTTCCGTCTGGGAGGACGAGTCACAGATCAGCCAGGAGCCGTTGACCGACTTGTAGCCGTCGCCGTGCATGTTGATCACTACATACATGCCTCGACTGTAGGCGTAGTTGACGACTTCCCGGACTCTGTTCAGCCAAGACGAGTTGATCGTATAATTCGGGCCGGCTCCTATGTCACGCAGATAGGAGACAGGGATCCGGATCGTCTTGAATCCTGCAGCCCACACCTTGTCGATGAGAGCTTGCGTGACCGCCGGCTGACCCCACGCTGTCTCGCTGGGGTATCCGTTGGTGTTTGCTTCGAGCTGGTTCCCCAGATTCCAGCCCGCGCCCATATCGGCAACAATCTGCGATGCGTCCAACTGGGCCAGTGTGTCGGCAGACGCCTGATCCTCCGAGCCGCAAACAGATGCGGCCACTGCCATGATGACGGCAACGAGGACGGCTCTGATCTTCATCGTCTTCACGGCCATTGACGTTTCCTCTCTTCCGGTCCTGGGATGCCAAGACCACGTGGATGCACCTGACGCCGAGCCGTGGCGACCATGGCGGCTCGACACCCTGCTGGAGCGGGTGGCGCGGGGTGGGCTCCCGCACGTTTCCGTTGCGGGGCCGGCTCGGGCACCCGCGTCGGCTCAGTGCTCAGAATCCGACCGCGCCCCAGGAGGTGGCCGTGTAGGTGCCAGGGCCGTACTCCCAGCCGGCCATGACGCTGTTGAGGTACTGGCTGCTGCTGTAATAGCCGTTGCTGACACCCCAGTTGAGGAACGGGGAGAGGCTGCCGGACCACCATCCGGACCTTCCGGTGTCCAGGTAGCTGATGGTGTGTCCGCCACTTGGCCAGCTGTACGTGTAGATGTCCCAGGTGCGCCCGCCGAGGCTGACGTTCGTCCTGGTGGGCACGGCGCTCCCTGAGGCGTCGTAGCGGTCGGACAGCGGCTGCGCGTTCGACCAGTTGAGCCAGATCATCAACTCGTTCTGGGAATTGCGGTTCGTCGGTGCCGCGGTGGGGTCGATGAAGATGTCGTAGGTGGCGTCGTAGTACGCGCCCGGCCGCGGGGACGACGTCTGGGAGAACCACGAGTTGTTGCCGGGGTTGACCGCACTGAGCCGCTTGGGCAGCGTGGTCACCGGTGACCGGGTACCCCAGTCCTCGCCGTTGACCATGACAGTGAAACCGTTGGCGTCCGCGGAGTTCACACCCCAGGAATTGTCGTTGGTGTCCCAGCTGGTGTCACTGCCTCCGTTGGCGGTGAAATGCTTGAAGTAGTACGTGCCCGACGCCGCCGAGGCGACGTTCGGAACGGCGAAGACGAGCGCAAGAGCCGCAAACAGGGCGCCCCACTCCAGGCGATAGATTTTCATCGCACCTTCTGTGATCGGATCGATGATCGAGCGCGCGCCGACCGGAGCCGGGAACGGTGCGCGTGACGCGAAAACCAATCGAAATAAATTCGACGGCCGCGAGATGGTGGGCCATTCCGCACCCTCGGTGCAGGTATGGCGACCATGCTTGTCGAATTTCCAGTCGAAGCGCTTCGACGGAATATTCGACGATCTGGTTCCACTTCTTCCAGACGAGAAGATAAAGTCATGCCGCAGCCATGACAACAGGCGTTAGGATAAAAAATCAATGTCCCACCAGGGGCTTGCGGAGACCGGACGTTAACGTTAACGTTCCTCGATGCGCGACGCTCCTCGACCTGGTGCCGGTTCCGACGCGAACGGCATCACGTCGTCCTCCACGGCCAGTGACCGGCCCGTGGTGCTCGGCGATGTGGCACGGCGAGCGGGTGTCTCGGCGATGACCGTCTCCCGCGTACTGAACGAGCGGCCCGGGGTCGGTGACGACACTCGCGCCCGCGTGTTCGCTGTCGCAGCCGAACTCGGCTACCGACCCAACAGGCTTGCGCAGGCACTGGTGACCGGCAGGTCGCAGGTGCTGTCGGTGGTGAGTTTCGACACCGCCCAGTACGGTCCCGCGGCAACGGTCTTCGGCGTCGAACAGGCGGCTCGCCAGGCCGGCTACGCCGTGCAGATCACCACGTTGCGCTCCGGCGACCCATTGCCCGCCCGAGCCGTCGTGGAGGGGCTCGTCTCCCAAGCGGTCGCCGGCCTCATACTCGCGGCGCCGCACGACTGGACCGCGCAGGCATTGCGGCACCTTCCCGCCGACCGGCCCGCGGTCGCGCTCGACGTCGACATCGAGCAGGAGGGCGTCCCGGTGATCGGACTCGAACAGACGACAGGAGCACGCCAGGCCACGGAGCACCTGCTTGCTCTCGGCCATGACACCGTGTGGCACGTCGCAGGGCCGAGCGACCAGCCATCGGCCCGAGCCCGCGAACGCGCCTGGGGAGAAGCCCTGGTCGGCGCCGACAGAACGCCACCGCACCCGCTAAGGGGCGATTGGAGTGCACGGTCGGGCTACGAACAAGGGCGGCGACTGGCCGACATGCCCGGTGTCACCGCCGTCTTCGCCGCCAACGACCAGATGGCCCTCGGCGTGCTGCGCGCCCTGCGCGAGGCGGGCCGCGACGTGCCGGGCGACGTCAGCCTGGTCGGCTACGACGACATCCCCGAGGCCGAATACGTGTGGCCCCCGTTGACCACGGTGCGGCAGGACTTCGGCGAGGCCGGGCGTCGCGCGCTGGAACTCCTCGTCGCTCAGATCGAGGGCCGGCCGAGAACCGGAACCCTGGTCGCGCTGCTGCCCGAACTGGTCGTGCGGGGCAGCAGCGGCCCTCCTCCCTGACGGCGGAGCGGAACCTGCGGTACAGGATCGAACCGGCGAACCGGCCAGAGCCGCAGCAGTTGTTCACACCGGATCCACGCGGCGGCCGCCCGTCCGGCGTCGGCTGCGGCCTGGGAATGTCATCCGCCTCTGCAGGGCGTGGCCCCACCCTCATTCCAGCGGACGGGACATCACAGACCGACCGGCCTCCATCATCTCGGCGACCCGGGCCGACGTCTCCCGCAGCCACATGTGCGCCGCGTCGTGCATGTGGACCGGATGCCACCACAAGGCCTGCTGGATCGGCACGGCGTCATAGGGCGGTTCCATGATGCGGACGTGTGCGAGTCCGTCCAGCTCGTCGGCGAGACGCCTTTGAAGCAGAGCTACCCGGCGGGTGCCCGCGACCAGGAGTGGCATCAGCTGGAAACTGTCGACGGAGACCGCCACGCGCGGCTCGATGCCGAGCATGGCGATCTGGCGGGCGGCAGGGGCGTCGTAAGCCCGTTGGTACGTCACCCAGGGCATTCGGGCCAGGTCGTCGAGGGTGAGCCGCTCGCCGACCTCCGGGTTGTCGTCCGCAACGAGGAAGACCCAGCTGTCCTGGTAGAGCTCGACCATGGGAAAGCCACGAATGATGCCGTGGGGCAGCAGCAGCCCGTCCACGGTGCTGAGCAGCGACCCGGTGTCGTCGATGATTTCGTTCGGTACCTGTTTGAACCTGAGCCGGATGCCCGGTGCCTCGGCTTGGATGGTGCGGGCGAGCTCGGTGCCGTAGACGGCGACCGCGTAGTCCGAGGCGATCAGCGTGAACTCGTGTTCCCCGCGGGAGGGGTCGAATTCTGCCTGACTGGCGAAGACGCGCTCCAGCAGGTCGCACGCGGTGGTGGTCCGGTCGAGGAGGGCCCGCCCGAGGGCGGTCAGTTCGTACCCTCCGCCCACCCGGGCGAGCAGGTCGTCGTCGAAGTGGCGGCGCAGCCGGGCCAGAGCGGCGCTCATCGCGGGTTGACTGAGCCCGATGCGCTGGCCGGCCCTGGTGACGTTGCGCTCCTGCAGGAGGGCGCGCAGGGCAACGACGAGGTTGAGGTCCAGGCTGGCCAAGTTCACGAAGCATCCCAATTCCGGAGCCGGCCCCATCGGTATTCACCGGCTGGATTCACCTATACAGGAAATCGATTTCCCTGATTGCAATCTACCGGGCCAGATTAGTGGCACCGCAATCGGGAGGAAATCTCCGTGACATCCGCAGCCACGTCGGCACCCTTCACCCCCTTCTCCGGACCGTTCGCCATCGGTACCCTTTCGGCACCGGGCGGGACCAGGTTCCCGAGCCTCGTGACGCCGGACGGCCGAGCGCTCGACCTGCGCACGGCACTGGACGAACCCGCGTTGACCACGCTCACGCTCCTGGAGCGCTGGGACGAGGAGCTGCCACGGCTGCACACCCTCGCCGGGGACCCGACGCGCGACTGGCGGTCGCTGGCGGAGATGACGGTGCACACGCCCGTCGAGCCCCGGCAGATCTTCCAGTCCGGCGCCAACTACCGGCAGCACGTGATCGACCTGGCGGTCGCACACCGCGCCCCCGACGCCCCGGGCACCGTCGAGGAGGCCCGCGCCGAGGTCGCGGCGGTCATGGACAGGCGGGCCGCCGAGGACCTCCCGTACGTCTTCATCGGCCTGCCGACCACGATCAGCGGCCCCTATGACGACGTGGTGCTGCCCGCCTGGGCCGAGAAGCCCGACTGGGAGCTGGAGGTGGCCGCGGTGATCTCCCGTCCCGCCTACCGGGTCACCGTGGACGAGGCGCTGGAGTACGTCGCGGGCTACACCATCGCCAACGACCTGACCGACCGCGCGAGCGTCTTCCGCCGGGACATGCCCCCGATCGGCACCGACTGGCTGCGCAGCAAGAACGCCCCCGGCTTCACCCCGCTCGGCCCGTGGATCGTCCCGGCCGGCTCCATCGCCGACCCGTCCGACCTGCAGGTCACCCTGAAACTCAACGGCGAGACCATGCAGGACGAGTCCACCAAGGACATGATCTTCGGCGTCGCACGGTTGGTCTCGTACATCTCCCAGACCGCCCGACTGCTCCCCGGCGACCTGGTTCTGACCGGCAGCCCGGCCGGCAACGGCATCCGCTGGGGCCGGCTGCTGCGCGACGGCGACGTGATGGACGGGTCGGTCACCGGGCTCGGCGCCCAGCGCACGCGCTGTGTCGCGGAGGAGGCCCGATGAGCCAGATGAGCGGCGATCGTGTCGACCGTACGGATCCCGAGGCGGCGATCGCCGAGGCCGCGAAGGCGTACTCGAACTGGGGCCGCTGGGGCGAGGACGACGTGCTCGGCACGCTCAACTTCCTCGACGAGGCCAAGCGCCGCGAGGGCGCGGCCCTGATCCGCGACGGCGTCAGTTTCTCCTTGTCGCAGGCCTTCGACATGGACGGCCCGCAGAAGGGCTGGCGGCGGCGCACGAACCCGGTGCACACGATGCTCGCCACCGGCACCGACGCCGTTCTGGGCGGCCAGGGCTTTCCGCACGGTTTCGGTGGCGCCGACGACGTGATCGCCATGCCCCTGCAGTGCTCCACCCAATGGGACGGGCTCGGGCACATCTTCGACCACGGCACGGCATGGAACGGCCGCTCGGCCGAGAAGGTCGTCACCTCCGACGGCGACCTCGTCACCGGCATGGAGCACATGGCGCCGCACGTCGCCGGGCGAGGCGTCCTCCTCGACGTGGGCCTGGTCATCGGCCACGACGGCGAACTGCCCGACGGCTTCGCCATCACCGAGGAGCACCTGACCGCAACCGCCGAGGCGCACGGCGTGACCGTCGGTCGTGGCGACCTGGTCCTCGTGCGCACCGGGCGGCTGGCCCGCGCCCGTCACGAAGGCTGGGGCGACTACGCGGGCGGACCGGCGCCGGGACTGAGCTTCAGTACGGCCGGCTGGCTGCACCGCAGCGAGATCGCCGGGATCGCCACCGACACCTGGGGTTTCGAGGTGCGGCCCAACGAGTTCGACCACGCCTTCCAGCCGCTGCACCAGGTCGCCATCCCCCACATCGGTCTGCTCATCGGCGAGATGTGGGACCTCGACGCCCTCGCCACACATTGCGCCGCCGACGGCCGGTACGAGTTCTGGCTCACCGCCGCGCCCCTGCCCATCACCGGGTCCGTCGGCTCACCGGTGAATCCCGTCGCCGTCAAGTAACGCCCTGGGCTGCCGGGCGCACCGCGCCCGGACGGCTACGCCCCCCTCGCCCGCCCGGCCGGCAACACCCCCCTTGCCGTTCGAAGTCGCGCGGCACCACCTCAGGGAGAACCCATGAACGACCCCCGTGCCCGAACCGTCCTCGTCATAGGCGGCGGCGCGTCCGGCAACGCCGTGGCCGTGCTGCTGCGGCGGGCGGGCATCGCCGTGGAACTGATCGAGGCCAAACCCGACTGGAACGTGCTCGGCTCCGGCATCACCCTCCAGGGCAACGCACTACGCGTACTGCGCGAAGTCGGCGTATGGGACGAGGTCCGGGAGAGCGGTTACGCCGTCGACGCCGTCGGCATGGCCGCGCCCGACGGGACCGTGTTCCACGTCCAGCAGGACTTCCGCACCGGTGGGGACGACCTGCCCGCGATCTTCGGCATGCAGCGGCCCCGGCTCCAGGAGATTCTGTGTGAGGCCGTTCGCGAGAGCGGCGCGGCGGTACGCCTCGGCACCACCGCCGAGGAGCTGGTCCAGGACGCGTCCGGCGTCACCGCCCGGTTCAGCGACGGCACCGAGGGCCGCTACGACCTTGTCATCGCCGCCGACGGCGTCGGCTCCCGCACGCGCGCGATGATCGGCATCAGCGACAAGCCCGAACCGACGGGCATGGCCATCTGGCGCGTCCCCGTGCCCCGCCCCGAGAGCGTGGAGCGCATGACCCTGGCCTACGGCGGCCCGTGCTACATCGCCGGCTACTGCCCCACCAGCAAGAACACCATCTACGCCTACCTCGCCGAGGCCAACCGCGACCGCGCCTCCATCGACCCGGCCTCGTACGCGGACGAGATGCGGCGGCTGGCCGCGCCCTACGGGGGTGCGTGGCCGGAGATCGCCGCGAGCATCACCGACCCCGCCGAGGTCAACTACACCTGGTTCGAGCGGCTGCTCGTCGAGGGCTCCTGGCACCGCGGCCGGGTCGTCCTGATCGGTGACGCGGCCCACGTCTGTCCTCCCACCCTCGCCCAGGGCGCGGCCATGTCGTTGGAGGACGCCTCCGTACTGGCCGAGATGCTCACCGCGGAGCAGGACTGGAGTTCCCTGGACGCCCTCCTGACCGGCTTCTACGAACGCCGGATCGGCCGTGTCCGCATGGTGGTCGAGGCATCCGTGCAACTCGGTCAGTGGCAGCTGGACGGCGCCCGTGACGCCGACGCACCCGGCCTGATGGGCCGCACGATGGCAGTCCTGCAGGAGACGCCGTGAACGCCGTGAACCCCGTGAGTCCTCGGAACAGCGCACCCACGATCGACGTCCACGCGCACGTCCTGCTCCCTCAGGTCGAGGACGCCGTCGCCGGGCACCCCGGATTGGCCGCGGCCCGCGATCTCGACGCCCGCCGCAACGGCCCCGAGGCCATCGCCGTCAGCGGCCCGATGTTCCGCGACCGCTTCCCGAGGCTGACCGACGTCAAGGCCCGGCTCGCCGCGATGGACGCCTCCGGGATCGACGTCCAGCTGGTCTCGCCGTCGCCGTCGCACTACCACTACTGGGCCGACAAGGACCTGGCCCGCACGGTGTGGGGACTGGCCAACGAAGGCACCGCAGCGCACGTCGCCCAGGCCCCGCAGCGGCTGCACGGCCTCGGCCTCGTCCCGCTCCAGCACCCGGACCTCGCCGTCGAAGCCCTCGAACACGCCCTCGGCCTGGGCCTGCGCGGTGTCGAGATATCGAGCCACGCGCCGGGACGCGAACTGTCGGACCCCACGTACGAACCGTTCTGGACACGGGCCGAGGAATCCGGCGCGATCCTCTTCCTGCACCCCTTCGGCTGCACGCTCGACGAGCGCCTCAACCGGTGGTATTTGTCCAACACCGTCGGCCAGCCGACCGAGAACGCCGTCGCGCTGTCCCATCTGATCTTCTCCGGAGTCCTGGACCGGCACCCGGGGTTGCGCATCGTCGCCGCCCACGGCGGCGGCTATCTGCCCACCCACATCGGCCGCTCCGACCACGCCTGGCTCGCCCGCACCGACACCCGCGGCTGCGCGCACCCACCCAGCAGCTACCTCAGGCAGCTGTACTTCGACTCCCTCGTCCACGACCCGGACGTGCTGCGCGAACTGATCCGGGTGGCCGGCCCCGACCGGGTGCTGCTCGGCTCCGACTTCCCCTTCGACATGGGCACCGACGACCCGCTCGGCGCATTGCGCGACGTCACGGACCTGCCCGCCCCCCACTTCCACGCCGTACGCGGCGGCAACGCTGCAGCGCTGCTCCGCCTTGTCTGAACCATCTGAACCGCACAGAGGAGAACCCCCACCATGAGCACACGTCTGCTCACCCACCTGCGCCACGTCGACCTCGCCGTGCCGGACTACGACAAGCAACTCGACTTCTACGCCGGCGTCTGGGGCCTGACCAAGGTCGCCGAGGACTCCGGCATCTCCTTCCTCGCCGCCGAGGGCTCCCCCGAGCAGTACATCGTCCGGCTCCGCAAGGCCGAGGAGAAGCGCCTCGACCTCATCTCCTACGGCGCGGCGAACCCCGCCGACGTGGACACGCTCGCCGAACAACTCCTCGCGGGTGGAGTGCAGTTGATCTCCCAGCCGGGCAAGGTCGACACCCCCGGAGGCGGCTACGGCTTCCGCTTCTTCGACGTCGACGGCCGCACCATCGAGATCTCGGCCGACGTCGAGGCGCGCCGGCACCGTCGTATCGAGGAGAAGGAGTCCATCCCGGTCCGTCTCTCGCACGTCGTCCTGAACTCCCCCGACATCAACGCCACCCGCACCTGGTACGAGCAGCACCTCGACTTCCGGCTGTCCGACACGATGACCTTGCCGCACATGGGTGAGGTCATGCACTTCATGCGGATCAGCAACCAGCACCACTCCATGGCCATCGCCAGCGGTCCGCACGCCTCCCTGCAGCACCTCTCCTTCGAGATGCGCGGCATCGACGAGTACATGCGCGGCTCCGGCCGCGTGATGCGCTCCGGCGCCCGCAAGATCTGGGGCCCCGGGCGGCACATGGCGGGCGACAACACCTTCACGTACTTCCTCGACCCGCACGGCAACACCGTTGAGTACACCACCGAGCTGGAAAAGCTGGACGAGGACACCTGGCACCCGCACATCTACGACCTGACGAAGCCCGAGAACGCCGACCAGTGGGGCACGTCCAACCCGATGAACGAGATGGTCGCCAAGGAAATGCTCAACGACGTCGACCGCGGCGTCTTCGTCGCTCCGCCGGTCTGACCCCTTGACCCCGGGGGCTCGGCGTACTCCCCCGCCTGCCATGCCGCCGGGCCCCCGGCCTGTGTCAACCCTCCCAGCTCCCTAGGAATGCCATGCGTTTCGCCACGTACGAACAGCACGGCCGCAGCCGTCTCGCCACCATCGAGGATGACGGCGTCCTCTCCCCCTGCCCCGGCACGGGGACGCTTCTCGACCTGATCCAGGCCGGTCCCGAGGCACTGCGCCAGGCGGGCAACGCAAGTCTGGACGTGCCGCGCGGGCCGCACGTCTCCCAGGTGCGATTGCTGCCGCCGCTCCAACCGCCGTCCGTACGCGACTTCGTCACGTTCGAGGAGCACGTCGAAGGTGTACGGCGAAGCATCGACGGAGTTTCGGGCGCCCCGGACGCCTGGTACGACGCGCCCACCTTCTACTTCACCAACCCCTACGCGGTCATCGGCGCTCACGACGACATCCCCGTGCCGCCAGGAAGCCGGGCGCTGGACTTCGAACTCGAAGTCGCCGCGGTCATCGGACGCGAGGGCCGCGACCTCACCCCCGAGCAGGCCCGCGACCACATCATCGGCTACACCATCTACAACGACTGGTCCGCCCGCGACCTCCAGTCCCGCGAGATGCAGGTCAGCCTCGGCCCATGCAAGGGCAAGGACACCGCCACCACCCTCGGCCCCTCCCTCGTCACCGCGGACGAACTGGAGCCCTACCGCGACAGCGACGGATTCCTGCGCCTGGCGCTGACCGCCGAGATCAACGGCGAGGTCGTCGGCAAGGACCTGCTGTCCAACATGAGCTGGACCTTCGAGGAAATGACCGCCTACGCCTCCCGCGGCACCTGGGTACGCCCCGGCGACGTACTCGGCTCCGGCACCTGCGGCAACGGCGGCTGCCTCGCCGAACTCTGGGGCGTACGCGGCCGCCAGGACCCGCCGCCGCTGAAGCCCGGCGACACCGTCGCCCTCACGGTCGAGGGCATCGGCACCGTCTCCAACACGGTGGTACCCGGGGCCGAACCGGTGGCCGTCCCTCGCGCCCGTACGCGCCCGCGAACGCGACCGTGAACCGCGCGGCGGAGAGCAGGCCGGCGACAAGGTCGTCGTCAGCGGGGCCGCGCGGGCAGGGCACGGTCGAGGCGCCGGCCCGGGCGGGTGCGACTGTGACCGCCACCGATGCGACACAGGCACCCGGCCAAGTGGGTCATCCCCGAGGAAGATGATCAAGGGCATGGGCGGTGCCATGGACCTCTTCCACGGCGCCCGCCGCGTCATCGTCCTCATGCATCACACCGCCAAGGACGGCAGCCCCAAGATCCTCGACGAGTGCAACCTGCCCCTCACGGGCCAGGCCTGCGTCCACCGCGTCGTCACCGACCTGGGCGTCATCGACGTCACCGACAACGGCCTGGTCCTTGTCGAAACCGCCCCCGGCGTCGCCCACCACGACGTCACCGCCGCCACCGCCGCCACCGCCGCGAAACTGCACACCGCCGCTTGAGGCAGGTCAACGACGCCCAAGGCTGAGGAACCCACCATGAAGAAACTTCCCGCCAAACGCGGCCGCGTCGCCGTGATCGGTGCCGGACCCGGTGGCATGGCCGCCGCACTCTCCGTCCACCAGGCCGGCCACGAGGTCGTGCTGTTCGAGCGCTACCCGCACGCCAGACCCGCCGGCAACATCCTCAACCTGTGGCCGCCCCCCATCAAGGCACTCGGGCTGCTCGGAGTGAACACCGAGGACCTGGGTGCGCCCTGTACGTCCGAGTTCCGCAACGCCCGCGGCCGCCGCCGGGTCCGCGCGGCCCTTCCGGAGCAGGTTGTCCGCGACTACGGCGGCGGCTTCATCGGCCTGCTGCGCCCCGAGCTGTACGAGCGGCTGCTCGACGCGCTGCCCAAGGGAGTCCTGCGGGTCAACCACACGGTGGAGCGCGTCGAGCAGGACGAGAGCGGCGTTCGACTGCACCTCGCGGACGGACGAATCCACGAGGCGGACCTCGTGATCGGCGCGGACGGCATCGATTCCCTGGTCCGCCGCACTCTGTGGGGCGACAGCCCCAAGCGCGAGCACAACCTGCACATCTTCGGCGGCTACACCTTCGACGACAGCGTCGAGACCGAGCCCGGGATGTGCGTCCTCTCCCACACCCGCACCGTGCAGGGCAGCTGGACGGCCATCCGCGACAAGGGACGTGACGGCCACCAGTGGTGGCTACTCGAAGCGTTCGACGCGAGCCGGGAATTCACCGGGGACCTGCACTCGACCGCGACCAGCCTCGGCCAGGCCTTCGCCCGTCCGCTCCCCCAACTGATCGCCGCGACCGACCCCGCGCACGTTCAGCGCTGGGTGATCCGCGACCGCAAGCCGCTGAAGCAGTGGTCCAAGGGCCGCGCCACCCTCGTCGGCGACGCCGCTCATCCCACCTCCCCGTACGCCGGGTACGGCGCCGGTATGGCCACCGAGGACGGCTATTTCATCGGCCGCCGCCTGGCAGGGGTGGACCTGAGCGACTACGCCGCCGTCCGCCAGGCACTCGACGCCTTCGAGGCCACCCGCAAGCCGCACACCGCCCGGCAGTCCCAGCACGCCTACGTCCTCGGGCAGGTCTTCCATCACGCGCCGCGCGCTCTGCAACCGATCCGGGACGCGATCCTGGACCGCACCCCACTGATGCAGAAGGTGGTCGGTGACTCCACCCCCATATCGATCCTCACTCAGCTCGGTGAGATCGACCGGGCCGAGGCCCACTTCACCGCGCTCCTCGGCCTCGGCGAGACGCACGACACCGCTTCCTGACCACGTGGCTGGGGCCGCGCCCGCGCCTGGCGGGGCTGGCACTGTCCCAGAACAGCAGGCCGCCCGACGCACGCCCCGGCACAGAACGCCAAGCGTTCATCGGGCAGTCGAGAACAACCTCCCCTACGCTCCGCGACCGTCGGTCAACGCATCGCCGGGATCCGGTCGGAGGTGGCCGAGCACTGGGGTTCGCCACCGACAACTCGGCTACCGGCCGGGTCACGGGTACGCCGAGCACCACGGCGATCGAGAACAACGTGTCCACCATGGGATTTGCCCGCGCCCTGCTCCAGATTCGAGAGCGCCTGCTTCGCCAGCCTCGCCTGCCCGGCCAACTCCGCCAGGGACAAACCCCGTTGCCTACCCCCGTGGCTCCAGGAGGCAAGGGACCTTGGTGAAACTATTCCGTCAGCGTGCCCATCGCACGGTCGAGCAGTACGGCCAAGGGCACGGCGCCCCCACAGGCCACCCAGCCCGTCGCGGCCGCATCCAGACAGGCGAGCGCGGCCCCGGAAAGCGCGTTCGGCCCGACCTCCTCCGGCTGGTCGGCGCTGACGCCCAGCCGCCTGGCGATCTCCGACTCCAGCATCGCCTGCCAGCTCAGCTGCTTCTCGAAGTGCCGGGCGCGCAATGACGGAGTCTCCTGGAGCATGCGCAGATAGCTGAGTGTCTGCTCGGGCGCCTGCTCGTTCGCCTGCGTGAGGACGTCGAACGCCCTGCGCAGCGCCTCCCAGGGACCCTCGGTGTCAGGGCGGGCGGCGAGCGCCTCCGCGATCTGACCGCCGGTCTCCTCCAAGCCCTGCAGGACCATGTCTTCTTTGGTGCCGAAGTACCGGAACAGGCTGGCACGCGACAGCCCGACCTCACCGGCGATCTGGTCGACGGTCGTCCCGTCGAATCCCTGCTCGATGAAGAGCCGGAGCGCGACCTCGACGACTTCCTTCCGGACCGTCGCGCGCATACGCTCCCGCAGGCCGGGTGGTTTGGTTGCGGACTGGGCGGAGGTGCGGGCGGAGTCGGTCATGAGTAAAGAATACAACAGCGGATCAATCTGATACTGAGCATCAGAAACATGGGCTCCCGGCGGCCACACTGTCCACGCCGGCCGCTCAAGTCCCTCCCACGGAGCGCGTCAGCGAATGCGAGGTGAGGGTCCACTTGACCCGGAGGACCTGCCCGGCCGCACCCAGTGCGTCCTCAGGGACGGCAGCGCATACGACGAAACGCTGGGCCGCACGCAGGGAACGTGACGGTGAGCGCAGGCCCGCTGGGCGCTCCCGGCCGGGCGGACCGGCCGGCGCCGAGGTCGGCTGCGACTCCGGCACCTGCCCCGAAAAGTTGAACCCTCCCCGTACGCACGCACCCCCGTCATGCTTTCTGCGGTCCCACAAGGGCGCCGCTGCCCTCCGGGCCGGCATCACTCTCTGTCCCCCTGTCGAACGGATGACTCTGTACGCGGATGGGGTCGGGCCCGACTGGGGTTCCGGTCGGTGGTCCGGCGACTGGACGGCCACCGGTGACAGAAGGGGAGGATGACCGCCCCGCACCCGCCCGGCCCTTCCCGTCACCTCGCCGGGAAGGGCCTACAGTGCGCCGCGGGCCGCCCGGGACACTTCGGGAGCCGCGAGTGGCTCCCGACCACCGAGCCCGCCTTCATGTCTGCGGGCTGCCGCCCGAACCATCCACCTCGTCACGGATCGGCCCGCGGCGTCTCGCTGCCGCGCGGCGGCTTCAGGCCGCGGCACCCTCGGCCTCGGCGGAGACCGCCGCCCACTCCTCCCAGGTCTTCAGCCGCTCGGCGTAGACCTGGGGGACGAGGTGGAGGGGTGCGGTGCCGAAAAAGACACGCAGCGGAGGATTGTCGGCGTCGACGATCTTCAGCAGGGCGGGGCCGGTTGCGGCGGGGTCGCCGGACTTGACGTCGCCCCAGGCGGCGGCGACGGCGGCGCGCAGGTCGTCGTAGGCGGGCAACTGTTCGGCAAACGTGGCGGAGGAGCCGGCCCAGTCGGTTTCGAAGCCGCCGGGCTCGACGAGGGTGACGTTGATGCCGAATCCCGCGACCTCCTGGGCGAGGGCCTCGGTCAGGCCCTCCAGGGCCCACTTGGAGGCGTTGTAGCCGCCCAGGCTGGGGAAGGAGACGACGCCGCCGACCGTGGAGATCTGCACGATGTGGCCGCTGGCCTGGGCCCGCAGGAGGGGCAGGGCGGCCTGGGTGACCCACAGGGCGCCGTAGAAGTTGGTCTCCATCTGACCGCGGACGTGCTGTTCCGTCAGCTCCTCGACCGCGCCGAACAGGCCGTGTCCGGCGTTGTTGACGATCACGTCCAGGCGGCCGAAGTGCTCGTGCGCCTGCTTGACAGCCTTGAATGCGGCGGCCTTGTCGGTGACGTCCAGCTTCAGCGGCAGGACGGCCTCACCGTGGGCGGCCACCAGATCCGCCAGGGAGTCGGTGTCGCGGGCGGTGGCCGCGACCTTGTCACCACGCTCCAGGGCCGCCTGGACGAACTGACGACCGAAGCCACGCGAGGAACCGGTGACGAACCAGATCTTGCTCATAAGGACACTCCCGTTCGAAACGAACTTGCAATACGAGACTCTAGACTTCATCGATACTCAGTATCAAGTAGTTCCTCTGTAGATTCTTGAGCATGAGTAACTGCGCTTCGACACAGCTCCCAACCCAGCCATCGAGCCTGCGTGGCACATGCGAGCGATGTCTCAGGCGGAGGCGACCGAAGTAGCGATCCGGCTCTCGACCACCCGCTGCTGCCCTGCGTCGGCACCCTGCACGACCTGCAACGCGCTCACTCGCCGGGCATCCGCTCCGTGCGCGTGGCCACCCACTGGCCCGAGGCCGGCATCTCCGCCCAGCACATCGCCGCGGCCCGCGGGCTGGGCATGGATGTGGCGGGCTTCCTGATGATGTCCCACTGGCCGAACCGCCGAACTGGCCCGCCAGGCCAAGCTGATGGAGTCCTACGGCGCCCACTGCGTCCGCACCACTGGCCCCGTTGGCGGCTCGCTCCCGGCTATCACCGTGAGCCCGCTCCGGGCCTGGTCATGGTCCGCCGCCCGGCTCGGCTCGGCGTCTTGCCCTGATCTGAGCGGAGCTTCTCCCGAGGACGGCACCGCACTCATCGGCTACGGCGCGCTCGGCAGGCCGGAAGACCGTCGCCCGCCACGAGGGCGTCGGCCGGGCCGCGGAGCAGCTCAGGGCGGACAGTCGACGCTCACCACGCGATCAGCCGGGACGGTCATCGAGGGGGTGTGCTTGCCCGCAGAACGACGTTCGTGGCGACCGGTACGATCCGCGGGGCGTCATCGTCGGAGAGCGCGAGCTCCATCGCACGGAGCCCGACCTGCTGCAGAGGAACGTTCACGGACGTCAGCTCCGGGACGACGTCCACCGCCGGGCCGATGTCGTCGAAGCCGGCGACGGCGATGTCCCGGCCGGGGACAAGCCCGGCGTCGCGGAATGCGGTCATCACACCGATCGCCATGACGTCGCTGACCGCGAAGACGAGTTCCGTGCCGTCCAGTCCCTGCTGGAGGAGCTCCCGGGCCGCAGCACGCCCCCCTCGGCGACTGAACTCGGCTTCGACCACCAGCCGCTCGTCGACGTCGATGCCGAACTCGCGCAGGCCCTCCACGAAACCACTGCACCGGTCACGGGACGTCCTGAGGCCGGTCCCCGCCCGGACCACCGCGAGCCGCCGGTAGCCGAGCCCTACCAGCGCGCGGGCAAGCTGCCGCGCTCCACCGTAGTTGTCGATGCTGACGGTGTGGAACGGCAGGTCGTGCTGGCTGATCAGGACTACGCTGCCGCCCGCTTCCCGGTAGGCGTGGAGCTCCTCGACGAGTGCGTCACGGGCATCGGCGCCGTCGACGCGGCTGCCGGTCATGATGATGACGCGGGGGCGCATGCCGCGCAGCGTCCCGACGATCTGGAGTTCCCGTTCCGGGGAGCGGTCCGCAACCGCCATGGTCACGATGAGCCCGGCGGCCTCGGCTGCCTGCGTCACACCTGCCGCGATGGAGGAGAAGTACGGGTCGTCGACACCGCTGACGACCAGCGCGGCGATGTTCGTCGAACCCCGCGCGATCGCCTGGGCGGACAGGTGCGGTGCGTAGTCCAGTTCCGCGGCCGCGGTGAGCACACGGTCGACGTTCTCCTGCCGGACGTTGCGGACGCTGCCGTTGAGCACCCGCGACGCCGTCGCCTGTGAGACGCCCGCTGTCCGCGCCACATCATGCAGGGTCACCTGGCGCCCCTCGGATACGGCCTCCCCGCGACGCCGTACAGGCGCTGCCGCTCCATCTTCCATGCCGCACATTGTGCACCGAGCCGCCGAGCGCCTGGAAGTCGCGGGATCACTACCGACGGTCACTCCGTAGGCCGGTGCGCTTACTGCGCCGCACATGCCTTGCGGAATCCAACCGGGCCGACGCGACCACCTTCCAGCCGGGCGACCGTATCCCGAGTCGGTCACCGGCACGTCCGTTCACACCTCCGCGGCCTGGCCGGGGATATCCTCGGGTAGCGTCGACGGCGGCTCGTTTTCGTGGTGCGGGAGGGACGGCGCGATGCCTCATTCAGCCAGGCCGACCGTCACCCTGCGTGACGTGGCGGCGGCCGCCGGTGTGTCGGTTTCGACCGCGTCGCGAGTGCTGGGCGGCAGTTCCCGGACGGTCGCGGAGGAATACAGGCAGCGGGTCGTCTCCGCCGCGGCCACGTTGCGCTACACCGCGGACGCCGCAGCCCGGGCGATGCGGCGCGCGAACGACTCGATCGCGGTCGTCGGCGACGATCTAACGACCCCGTCGATGGGAATGGTCGCCGCGGCGATGGAACGGCGAGCGCGCGACGCAGGTGCGTTCGTGACCGTCTCGTCGACCCACGGCACAGCCGAGCGGCAGCTCGAAACCGTCCGGTTGCAGCGTGCTCTGCGGCCGCGTGCGCTCATTCTGACCTCGAGCCGCCTCGACACGAAGGCCCTCGGCGGGCGCCTGCTCGACGAGCTGCTCGGCTACGAACGCGAGGGCGGCCGGGTAGTGATCGTCGGTGACACCGACATGCCGTTCGACTCCATCAGCTTCGACAATCACGGCCCTGCGCAGGAATTGGCCGGCTACGTGGCCGGGGCGGGGCACCGGCACGTGACGATCCTCGCCGGCGTACGCGGCAAGGGGAACGTCTCGGCCCGTACCGCGGGCTTCATGGCCGGTCTCCGCGGCGGCGGCGTCGAGGAGCGGCACATCCGGATCTCGCACTGCCCGGTGAACCGCCAAGGAGGGTTCGACGCGGCGCGGCGGCTGGTCGCCGAGGGGCTGGAGCCGCCCCACGCGGTCCTCGCAGCCAACGACACCATCGCCATCGGCGCGATGTCCGCCTTCCGTACTGCGGGGGTGGCGGTGCCGGACGAAGTCTCGGTGACCGGTTTCGACGACATCGAGCTCGCGATCGACGTGACACCGCGGTTGACGACCGTGTCATTGCCGCTGGCGCAGGCAGGTGCCGAGGCGGTCCGCCTCGCGCTCGCGGACCGTACGGAAGCAGAGCATCTGATGATGCGCGGGCAGGTCGTGGTGCGCGACAGCACGGCGATCCGCGTCGTCTGAACCGGCCCTGAGCCGATCACTCCCGCCGACGTGCACAGCGCCTTCGGGCGACCAGAACCTGCCACATCAAAGCCGCACTTTTTACCCCCCGACCGATGCTTGACGCCTTCGATCACGGACAGGCACACTGCGCGGAATACGATTTCCCACTGAGGAAAGACTCCTCCACCGGGCGGGCCCCGCCTCTGCGATCCACGCGCCGGCCCCCGCACCGAGTCTCCGTACAACCCACACCCACACCCGCACTCCCTCCCAGGAGGACCTCCCGTGCACAACGCCACAGGGCTGCCTGACAGACACATCAGACGGTTGGCGGCCTTCGCCGCCCTGCTCATGGGACTGGCCCTGCTGACCGGCCGAGCGCTGTCGCCCGCGTACGCCGCCACCAACACGGCGATCACCGTCGACGGCACCAGCGCAGGACGCACCTTCGACGGCGTCGGCGCGATCAGCGGAGGCGGCGGCAACACCCGCCTCCTGGTCGATTACCCGGCCACCCAGCGCAACCAGATCCTGGACTACCTGTTCAAGCCTGGCTACGGCGCATCCCTGCAGATCCTCAAGGTCGAGATCGGCGGCGACACCAACTCCACCGACGGCTCCGAGGCCAGCTTCGAGCACGCGAAGGGCGACATCGACTGCGACGCCGGCTACGAGTGGTGGGTGATGGAGCAGGCCAAGGCCCGCAACCCCGGCATCAAGCTCTTCGCCCTGGCCTGGGGCGCACCCGGCTGGATAGGGAACGGCAACTTCTACTCGACGGACGGGATCAACTACCTGATCGACTGGATGGGCTGCGCCAAGCAGCACGGCCTGAGCATCGACTACCTCGGCGGCCAGAACGAGAAGACGTACAGCGCCTCCTTCTACGAGAACCTGAAGTCGGCCCTGGCCGCGAACGGCTACACCTCGACCAAGCTGGTCGGCAGCGATGAGACCAACTGGAACATCGCCACCGCCATGAAGACCGACAGCGCCCTGAACAACGCCGTGGACATCGTCGGCGCGCACTATCCCTGCACGTACGCGTCCGCGATGACCACCTGCTCCTCCTCCCCCGACGCCCAGTCGCTGGGCAAGCAGCTCTGGGCCAGCGAGAACGGCTCGGAGAACGCCGAGACCGGGGCGGCCCCGGTCGCCCGTGCCATCAACCGCGGCTACCTCGACGCCAAGATGAGCGCGTACATCAACTGGCCCATGCTGGCCGCCGACTACCAGAACCTCTACTTCCACGACCAGGGCCTGGTCACCGCGAACCAGCCGTGGTCCGGCGCCTACAGCGTCTCCCGCACCGCCTGGTCCATCGCCCAGACCACGCAGTTCACCTCACCCGGCTGGAAGTACCTCGACAGCGCCTCCGGCTACCTCGGCGGCGACCGCGCCAACGGCAGCTACGTCAGCTACACCGCGCCCGACAAGAGCGCCTGGAGCACCGTCTTCGAGACCATGGACGCCACCGCGTCCCAGACGGTCACCCTCGACATCGCCGGCGGCCTGCCCGGCGGCAGCCTGCACGTGTGGTCCACCGACCTGTCACAGCCCGGGGGCGCCACCCCGCACATGGTGCAGAACAGTGACCTGACCGCCGACAACGGCACGTACACCCTCACCCTGGACCCCGGTCACGTCTACACCGTGACCACCACCACCGGCCAGGCTGCCGGAACGGCCACCTCGCCCGCGCGCAACCGGCTCGTCATGCCCTACTCGGACTCCTTCGCCGGCTACAGCACCGGGCAGGAGGCGAAGTACTTCGCCTCCATGAACGGCGCGTTCCAGGCCGCCCCCTGCACCGGGGGCCGCACCGGCCAGTGCCTGCGACAGACCGCACCCCAGAAGTCGATCGTCTGGTGGTACCCGGCCACGAACGCCCTCCAGCCCTACACCCTCATGGGCGACATCGGCTGGAGCAACTACACGGTCAGCTCCGACGTACTGCTGGAGAAGAGCGGCAGCTCCGCAGAGCTGCTCGGCCGGGTCGGCACCCAGACGAAGTTCAGCGCCGGGGGGATGAACGCCTACCACCTGCGCCTGTCCGACACCGGATCCTGGTCGCTGCTCAAGACCGACACCGCCGGCAACAAAGCATGGAACTGGACCACCCTTGCCGGCGGTACCGTCACCGCTCCCGGCACGGGCACCTGGCACAACCTGTCGCTGTCCTTCCAGGCCAGCACGATCATCGCCAAGATCGACGGAAACACCGTCGGCACGGTCACCGACGCGAGCTACGGTGCGGGCCTGGCCGGCCTGGGCGCGACCGGCTACTACCCCGTCGAGTACTCCAACTTCTCCGTCACCCACGAGCCGGTCAGCGACCTGTCCGGCACCTACAAGATCATCAGCGCCGGCACCGGCAAGGTGCTCACCGCCTACAACGGTGGGATCAGCGACGGCACGCCCGTCGTTCAGAAGACCGACGCGAACAGCGGCAGCCAGCAGTGGAAACTGGCCTACGCCAGCGGCGGCTACCTCACCATCACGGGTGTCACCAGCGGCAAGTCCCTCGACATCAACGCGGCTTCCACCTGGCCCGGCACCCAGTTGCAGCTCAAGACCCCCAGCGGGAGCGTCAGCCAGCAGTGGCTGATCGCCCCTGGCGACAGCGGCGGCTACACCATCGAGTCCCGGTCGAACGGGTACAAGGTGGACGTGTACAAGGGTGGGACCACCGACAACACCCCCATCGACCAGTGGTACACCAACGGCGGGAGCAACCAGCGCTGGAAGCTGGTCAAGGTGGCATGACCGACTGAGCAACCGAGCCCTTGGGTGGGGCAGGCCCGACCCCCGGCCTGGCCCACCCGTGCGCCGGGGGCCATGAGATCCGTCTGCGCTGCTGGGCCCCCGCCGGGCAACGGGTTGAGCAGCCAGTGACAAGCGCCTTGCCGAAGCAGCCGGGCTGCCGCACGGCTCGCTGCCACATGGCGCCGTCGGCTTTCCGGCAGCGCCTCCGCAACGCTGACGTTCATCTGCTTGAAACCTTGACGCACTCGAGCACCGCTGGGCACACTGCGCGGAATACGTTTTCCCGACGCGCCCCGAGGGGCAGGCATGACGTTCTCGAAGGCCCGCTGCACATCCGGGAGGGCACTGTCACACCGGAAGCACGACTCTTGGAACCGCCACCGAGCTCAGCCCCCGATGGGGCGTGTCCGGCCGGACCAGTGCCCGTGTCGTCGCGCAGCCGTTGGTGCGTCCACCGTACGGTCCCGAGGCGCCGGCGCCCCGAGTCGTTACGCGACGTCTCGGCTGGAGGCGTCACGACAGGAGCCGGTACCTCACCACCACGGACGACAAGAAGAGGACAATGACCGTAAACCGAAGACTTGTGTCACGAGCGACAGCCGCCGCACTGTGTGCGCTGGCCGTCGTGCTCGCGTCGATCGTGCTCATCCCCGCGCAGCGGGCCTTCGCCGCGGGCACCACGTACTTCGTGAGCACGAGCGGCAGCGACAGCAACGCCGGAACCAGCAGCAGCGCGCCCTGGCGCTCGCTGAGCAAGGTGAACACAACGACGTTCCAGCCCGGCGACACCATTCGCCTCGAGGCCGGTGACAGCTGGACCGGGCAACTCTGGCCGAAGGGGTCCGGCGCTGACGGCTCTCCGATCACCATCGACAGCTACGGAACGGGCGCCAAGCCGAAGATCGCCGGCCAGGGCGCAGTCGGCGACGCGGTGCGGCTGAACAACCAGCAGTACTGGGAGATCCGCAACCTCGACGTGTCGAACGCGGTACCCACGGGGACGACCGACGGTTCGAAACTCGGCGACTTCCGCGGCATCGGCGTGCACGGTGACAACGGCCAGACCCTGCACCACTTCGTGATCGACTCGGTGGACGTGCACGACGTCACCGGCGAGGTCAAGTGGGTCGGCGGCAGCACCGCCGACAACAAGCCGGGCATCACCTTCCAGCAGGGCTGGGACCGCTCGAAGGACACCGGCGGCATCGCCTTCCTCACCGGCGTCCAGGACATCACCGCGCCCGGTGCCCCCACGGTCCTCGACGGCATCACCGTGGAGAACTCCACCATCAAGAACACCTCGTTCAGCGGGATCGTCACGAAGCAGTACGCCGGTGACGCGCCAGGTGCCGTCTTCACCGGCTGGGGCAAACGCGCCACGGCCAGTGACCCCAAGTACACCCCGTACACCAACGTCACGTTCCGCGGGAACTACATCACGCAGGCGAACACCCCCTACGGCTGCAACGGCATCTACCTCACCGGAACCCGGGGCGGACTCGTCGAAGGCAACGTGATCGACCGGGTCGGCGTCTCCGGCGTCGAGACCAACATGGCCGACAGCGTCACTGTCCAGCACAACGAGATCATGGGCACCCACCTCTCGTCGGGCGGTGCCGACCAGAACGCCCTGGATCCCGACATCGGCACCACCAACCAGGTGTTCCAGTACAACTACCTCCACGACAACGGCGACGGCATCCTGCTCTGCGCGTGCAACTCCAGCGTCCAGTTCGGCAGCGTGGTGCTCCGCTACAACGTCATCACCGGCAGCACGCGATGGAACCTCCACTTGTCGCAGACGGGCGGGACGGTGGCGAACATCTACAACAACACCTTCGCCAACACCAGTTCGACGAACATGGTGACCGGCGGCGTCTCCGGCAAGGCGACGCTGACCAACAACCTGTTCGTCTCCGGGCAGTCCGCGCCCACGTTCGTACAAAAGTCGACCATCATCTATAACAACAACGGTTACTCGGACAACCTGACGACCGTGCCCACGTCCGACGCGCACGCCGTCGTCGGCGCTCCGCAGTTCGTGAATGCCTCCTTCACGGGACCCTACGGCGACGAGAATGGCCCGAGACTCGGCACGGCGGCGAACTTCGCGCTCCAGTCGGGATCGGTGTTCGTCGACGCCGGAGCCACGGTCACCGGCAACGGAGGCCTCGACAACGCCGGGTCTCCTGTGCCGATCGGGAACGGTCCGGAGATCGGTGCCCTCGAACGCGGCGCGCCCGACATCGCGTTCACGGACACCTTCGACGGCCTGGCCACGGGCACGCTCGCCAACGGGACCAACGGATGGCGAGTCATCTCGACCAACAACGACGTCTCCGTGGTGGAGACGCCGTCCGCCACCGACAAGAGCGTCCGGCTCACCCGCACCATCGAAGGCGGCGGCACCGACGGGACCAACCTCGCCCGGCTCTTCAGCACCCCGCTGCAGGGCGTGGTGACCATCGACACGCAGGTGATGCGCAACGACACGCAGGCCGGCTGGTTCGGACTGCCCTACGTGTACAACGCCAGCGGCGCCCCAGCCGTCAGCGTCGCCTTCGCCCGCGGCCAGATCCACGCGTACGAGGGAACCACGGACACCGTGATCGGTACTTACACCAATGGCAAGTGGTACCGGGTCACGCTCACCGTGGACACCGTGAACCAGCGGTTCGACCTGGACATCGACGGCCACCGCATGGTGACCGATGCCGCGTTCCGCACCTCGATGCCGGGGATCGCGAAGGTCGCGTGGTATTCGAACGGGGGTGAGCGCGGGGTGGTCCACGTGGACGACGCCCGGATCTCACGCGGCACCGGGTTCGGCCAGTGACAGCCAGGTCCAGCTGGTGGCGCGAGCATTGCGGCTAATCTACGGATACGGTAAGCGCTTCCAGTGCCGACAGGATGTTCACCTCAAGCTGACGTCGAGAAAATGAGCAATCGGATCTGCCTTCCTATATCGGCCAGGCAGATCCGATTGCTGACTGATCAACGTGATGAAATCCGTTGCAGCGTGGCGCTCAGCACCGGCACATAGAAAGTGGTGATACCCGCCTCATTGGGATGTGTTCCCGATCCCTCGGTGCCAGGGAAACCGTTGACCAGGTCGTCGAACGTGTATTTCGCACGCTGGGTGTCATCACGCGTGTCGAACGTGGTCTCTCCGAAGACGTCGGCAACGGCGACATCCCACTTGCGGCAGGCCTCCAGGGTCGCCTCGCGCAGCGCCACCTGAGTGTCCCAGTCCCGCGAACCGAGCTTGTGGGCGGCGACGTACACGATGCGGGCGGTCGGCCACTTCCGCTCCATGGCGTGCAGCGTCTTCTCCAACTCTTCGGCGTAGGTGCCGACCGTGTACGCGCGGTCCCGGAAAATGGACTGCGCGTCGTTGGTGCCTCCGTCGAAGACGACGAAGTCCGGCGCGATGTCGGTCACTTGCTCGACCTGCGTGAGTATCTGCCCTCCGGAAGCATGCGGGTCGGCGCCTATGGTCGCGCCGTTCCGGGCGAACTTGGCGAGGGCCATACCCTCGCGCTCCGCAACTACGTCCACGAAACTGTGCGGATACACATGTCCGTACACAATGCTGTCGCCGAAGGCATAGACGCTCTTACCTACCAAGCCATTGTTCACATCGTCCTCCTTGCGGCTTCGCTATTGGGGTCTGATTTTAGGCAGAACATTGACCGCTTGGGCGACCGGCACGTAAATTAAGAGAGATAGAAAGCGCTTACTTAATGGAACTGGAGTGTTGACACACACATGAACACAACCAACACCGGATTGCCCGGGGGCGTCGCCATCTCGCATCTGTCGGTGTACGACTGGCCTGCCGCCGACGGGGCGTGCGGCGGCACGCCTCACATGCACCTGGCGTGTTCAGAGGCTTACGTCGTCACCGGCGGACGCGGGGCCGTGCAGACGCTGACGTCTTCCGGGTACGAGGTCACTCCGCTCCAGGCCGGCACGGTCGCCTGGTTCACGCCGGGCACCATCCACCGGCTGGTCAACGAGGGCGATCTGCGGATCACCGTTCTGATGCAGAACAGCGGACTGCCGGAGGCGGGGGACGCGGTCCTCACGCTGCCCCCGGAGTACCTGACCAATCCGGAGACGTACGCCCGCGCCACCGCCATCCCGGCCGACGCGCCCGCGGAGGAGCAGGAGCGCGTCGCCCGGGCCCGGCGGGACCTCGCTCTGGAGGGCTACCGAGCACTTCGGGAGGCCGACGGGCCACAGGCCCTGGCCGCGTTCCACCGTGCCGCCGCCGCGCTCGTACGGCCCCGCATCGCCGAGTGGCGCGAGCGGTGGCGACACGGTGCCGAGGCCTCCGCCGCGGCCACCGGGGTGCAGCTCGACTGGCTGGAGCGGGGGGATTCCCCTCACCTCGCAGATGCCGCCGTGAGGTCTGAACAGCCCGCTGCCCGTGGGAAGTTCGGGATGTGCGGCCGGCTTGACGTCTACGCGAACTGAGGGCGATGCGCACCTGAGGACGCGCGGCGTGCGCGGCCGGTTCGGCCCGCACCCACGGCCGGGCCGGATGGGCGGTGCAGGCGCAGGGGACGGACCCGGTCCGCCTGCTCCGCGCCCACCCCGGCAGCGGCGCTGATCACCGCCTGCGGCTGAGACGCCCTGCCGCAGGCGGCTCGGCCGTCGACTCCCGCCAGACGATCCGGAACAAGGAGCCCTCAGCCGTCTCGGGCGCGCTGTCCCTCAGACCCGCGATCAGCTTGGCCATGGCCGTACTGCCCAGTTGTTCGAGCTCCACGTCGACGGTGGTCAGTGACGGGGTCATGAACTGCCCGACCCCGGCGTTGTCCCAACCGGTCACGCTGAGGTCTCCGGGCACGTCCCAGCCGCGCTCCCGGGCGCCCCGGACGACGCCGGCTGCGACGAGGTCGTTGGCCGCGATCACCGCGGTCGGCCGAGCATGGCTCGGGAGCGACCGTATCGCCTCGATGCCGGACTCTCCCGACCAGTCTCCGTCGAAGACCCCGACGGACTCGACCCCGAGGCGTTCGACGGTCTCCAGATAGCTCTGCTTGCGCGCCCTCGCGGAGGCGAACTGCGCGTCGCCCGCCACATGGAGGAACCGGGAGTGACCGAGCGCCGCCAAGTGCTCGATCATCCGCACCAGGGGCGTGGCGTCGGCCAGCTGCCCGATGCCGCGCATCTCGTCGTCGAAGTCGGCCGAGATCACCACGGCCGTCCTCTGGTGCAGTTTGCTCTCCACGGCGGGAAGCACGGGGGCGAGGGAGAGGATGCCCTCGTACTGTCCCGAATCGGCGAGCTCCAGCAGGCGGTCGCTCCTCGCGCGTACGCCGCCCCCGGCACTCACGACATCCACGAAAAACCCTGCGTCCTGCGCCGTCGCGCCGGCACCCGCCAGCATGCGTGAGGGGTTGAAGGCCATGGCAGGCATGAGGATGGCCAGTCGGCCGGTCTTCCGCGTGCGCATCGACCGCGCCACCAGGTTGGGACGGTAGTCCAGTTCCCGTATGGCCTTCTCCACGCGTTCCAGGGTCGCCGGCTTCAGCCCCCCGTTGAACCGCAGGTACCGCGACACCGTCTGAGGTGACACATCGGCGAGCCGCGCCACATCGGTGATCGTAGGCCGTCGTCGCGCCGTGTCAGCGCCATCCATCCGCTTCCCCCACCCTTCCGCCAACGTTCGGTGAAGTCAGAGACTACACACTCTTGACGTAAAAAGTGATCGTTCACTATTGTCCTCGCAACCCACAAAGTGAACGATCACTTTTCGGGTGACGCGTGGCCCGGGACGGGCCCGCACCACTGTGTACCGATGCCGCCGCTCAAGGGAGCAGTGCCGTGAGCTCCATCAACGAACTACGCCGGCTGCGCGGGTCCCAAAAGGGCGCGCGCCAGCAGAACAAGGCGGCGTTCTTCTTCCTACTGCCATGGTTCGTCGGGCTCTTCGGGATCACTCTCGGCCCGATGCTGGCCTCGCTCTACCTCAGCTTCACCAAGTACAACCTGTTGCAGCCGCCGCAGTTCAACGGAGTCGAGAACTGGACGCGCATGCTCGATGACGAGCGTCTGCACAAGTCGCTCGAAGTGACGTTCAGCTACGTCCTCGTCTCCGTCCCGCTGCAGCTGGCGATGGCCCTCGGGCTCGCCCTGGTGCTGGACAAGGGAGTGCGTGGCCTCGCCTTCTACCGCTCCGTCTTCTACCTGCCGTCACTGATCGGCGGCAGCGTGGCGATCGCCGTGCTGTGGCGCGCGATGTTCGGGACCAACGGCCTGGTCAACGAGGCCCTGGCCCTCGTCGATGTCCAGGGGCAGGGCTGGATCTCGGAGCCGGGAACGGCGCTGTCGACCCTCGTCGTCCTGAACGTCTGGACCTTCGGCTCACCCATGGTGATCTTCCTCGCCGGGCTGCGGCAGATTCCGACGTCCCTCTACGAGGCGGCCTCCGTCGACGGCGCGAAGCGCTGGCGCCAGTTCCGCAGCATCACCATTCCGCTGCTGACACCCATCATCTTCTTCAACCTGGTGCTGCAGATCATCCACGCCTTCCAGACCTTCACCCAGGCCTTCGTGGTCTCCGGCGGTACCGGAGGGCCCGCCGACTCCACCCTCTTCTTCTCGCTGTACCTGTACCAGCGCGGGTTCGGCCACTTCGACATGGGGTATGCGTCCGCGCTCGCGTGGGTCCTGCTCCTCATCGTCGCGGCCTTCACCGCCGTCAACTTCTGGGCCTCAAAGTACTGGGTGTTCTACGATGACTGACCGCACCGAAACCGTACCCCGCTCGCTGCCCGCCCCCCGCCCTCACGCGATACGCCGGGTCAGACGCGCCGTGCGCGCCCCTCTCAAGCACTGCCTGTTGGCCCTCTGCGCCCTCACGATGCTGTACCCCGTCCTGTGGATGGTGGTCAGCTCGCTGCGTCCCAACAGTCAGATCTTCCGCAGTGCGGGACTCGCCCTGACGCACCCGCGCTTCGAGAACTACAGCAACGGCTGGAACGCCTTCTCCCAACCGTTCAGTCACTACATGATCAATTCGGCGATCGTCGTCACCGGCGCGATCCTCGGGAACCTCCTCGCCTGCTCCCTGGCCGCGTACGCGTTCGCCAGACTGGAATTCCGGGCGAAGCGCGTGCTGTTCGCCATCATGCTCGTCACCATCATGCTGCCGATCCACGTGATCATCGTGCCGCAGTACGTCTTGTTCTCGGAGCTCGGCTGGGTCAACACGTTCCTGCCCCTGATCGTGCCGAAGTTCCTGGCCACCGACGCCTTCTTCATCTTCCTCATGGTGCAGTTCATCCGTGGCATCCCGCGCGAGATCGACGAGGCGGCGCGGATCGACGGCGCCGGGCACGCGCGGATCTTCTTCCACGTCATCCTGCCGCTGATGGTCCCGGCCCTGGCGACCACCGCGATCTTCACCTTCATCTGGACCTGGAACGACTTCTACACCCAGCTCATTTACCTGACAGACCCGGACATGTACACCACGCCTCTCGCGCTGCGCACCTTCGTGGACCAGCAGAGCGCGACGGACTGGGGCTCGGTGTTCGCCATGAGTGTCGTGTCGCTCGTTCCCGTCTTCCTCGTCTTCCTCGCCGGGCAGCGCTTCCTGCTGCGAGGCATCGCGACCACCGGCGGCAAGTAACCGCGGGGGCTACTGCCGGACACGCGGAGGCGACCGAGTCATGGCCGTTCGGGAGCACCGCAGCCACCGATCCGACCCACTTATCAGCCACAGGAGAACCACATGAACCCCAGCCCCTTCAGACGCGTCGCGATCGGGGCGGTCGCCTCACTCTCGCTCGTGCTGACCGCTTGCAGCGGCAGCAGCAGCACCGGATCCGCTCCAAAGCTCGGCGACAAGCCGGTCACCATCCGCGCCACCTGGTGGGGTGCGGACGCCCGCGCCCAGCTCACCGACGAGGTCATCAAGGCGTTCGAGAAGAAGTACCCCAACATCACGGTCAAGGGCCAGTACAAGGACTGGAACGGCTACTGGGACGCGCTCGCCACGACGACCGCGGCCAAGGACTCCCCCGACGTCGTCCAGATGGACGAGCTGTATCTCGCCTCGTACGCCGACCGCGGAGCGCTGTACGACCTCGGCAAGGCCAAGAAGATCCTCAGCACCTCGCAGTTCGACGACCAGGCCCTGGCCACCGGACAGATCGACGGAACGCAGTACGCGCTTCCCGTCGGCGTCGGCGTCATGTCCATCCTCGTGAACACCGACCTGTTCAAGAAGTACGGCGTGAAGGTTCCCGACGACAAGACCTGGACATGGGACGACTACGCCAAGATCGCCAAGGAGCTGACGGACAAGAGCGGCGGCAAGATCCACGGTACGGCCGGCGCGCCCGGCTTCTCCGCCGGCGACGTCAAGTACTGGGCTCGTCAGCACGGTGAGAACCTCTTCGACAAGGACGGCAACGTCTCACTGAAGCCCGAGACGCTCGCCGGCATGTGGAAGTACGGCCTGAACCTGCTCTCATCCGGGGCCAGCGTCAATACGCCGACGATGGTCGAGGACCTGACCGCCGGTGTGACCGCGGGCAGCTTCGCCACCGGCAAGGCGGCCATGATGGGGGCGTATAACACCCAGATCACCGCAATCCAGCAGGCCGCGGGCGCCCATGTGCAACTGCTGCAGATGCCTCGTGTCGGAAGCACCAAGGCGAACTTCTTCAAGCCCTCCATGTACTGGGCGGTCTCGAGCCAGAGCGCGCACCCGGCCGAGGCGGCCGCGTTCATCAACTTCATGCTCAACGACCCCAAAGCCGCCGACATCCTCAAGACGGAGCGCGGAATCCCCGCCAACAAGGAGATGCTGAAGCACCTCCAGCCGACTCTGGCCGGGACCGACAAGGCGGCAGCCGACTACATGAACGCCGTGACCCCGGGTGAGTCGCCGGTCGTGACCCCCAACGGCGGAAGCGGAATCGAGCCGGAGCTGCAGCGCTACAGCCAGGAGGTCTACTTCAAGAAGACCTCGCCCGAAGCCGCCGCGAAGGCCTTCATCAAGGAGCTCCAGGGCGAGATCGACGCGGCCAAGTGACCTCCTTCCGGGGGCCGTCGCCGCTGCCCACGGCCCCCGGTAGCCCCACTAGAAGTGGGTCAGGAACCAAGAGAGAGAAAACACCCATGCCCAGCCCCCGGCCGCCGTACCGCGTGGCCATCATCGGCACCGGCGGTATCGCCCACGCCCATGCCGAAGCCCTCGCCGAACTCTCCGAACGTTCCCGGCTGGTCGCCGTCGCCGACCTCGACCCCAGCCGCGCCGCCGAGTTCGCCGACCGATTCTCCGTGCCGCACGTCTTCAACGACCCGCAGGCTCTGCTGGAGAGCGAAGACCTCGATCTCGTACACATCTGTACGCCCCCGCAGACCCACGTACCGCTGGCATCCATGGTGATGCAGGCCGGCGTCACCGCCTTGGTGGAGAAGCCGACGGCACTGAGCCTGCGCGAGATGGACCAACTGGCCACGGTGCAGGAGCAGACCGGCTCCAAGGTCCTGACCGTCTTCCAGCACCGCTACGGCGCGGCGGCGGTACGCCTGCGCCGGCTGACCCGCTCCGGCGCACTGGGCCGGCCACTGGTCGCCACCTGCGAGACCCTCTGGTACCGGCCCGACGCGTACTTCGAGGTGCCATGGCGGGGACGCTGGGACGTCGAGGGCGGCGGCCCCACGATGGGACACGGCATCCACCAGTTCGACCTCATGCTGTCGGTCCTCGGCCCCTGGTCCCAGATCGCCGCACTCGCCGAGCGCCAGGCCCGGCCCACCGACACCGAGGACGTCTCGATCGCCGCCGTCCGGTTCGGCAACGGGGCCCTCGCCACGGTGGTCAACTCCCTGCTGTCCCCCCGGGAGACCTCACGCCTGCGCTTCGACTTCGAATACGCCACGGTCGAACTCGAACACCTCTACGGCTACCGAGAGGAACACTGGCGCTTCACCCCGGCCCCCGGCCACGAGGGGCTTTCGGACCTCTGGACCGACGGTGACGAGCCGGACATCACGAGCGGCCACAGACTCCAGATCGAGGCCGTGTTCGACGCCTGGGAGACCGGACAGGAACCCGGCGTCTGTCTGCAGGACGCGCGCCGCACGCTGGAGTTCGCGGCGGCGACGTACGCCTCCGCCTTCCGCGGTGTCCGCGTCGCAGCGGGCGAACTGACCGACGACGACCCGTTCGCGGTCAGCATGGACGGCGGCGCCGTGCCCTGGGAACCCATCAAGGAAGCCCTCGTATGAACGCTCTGCAGATCAGCCACGACGTCGGTGCCTCGGTCACCGTCCGCGACGGCGACACCGAACTCTTCCACTACGTGTACCAGCCGGACACCGTCCAACTGGAGTCGCCCAAGCCCTACATCCACCCCCTGCGCACCCGGGCCGGCAAGGTGGTCAGCCTGTTCCGTCCCCACGACCACGTGTGGCACAAGGGCATCGCGTGGTCCCTGCCCCACGTGGGCGAGGAGAACTTCTGGGGCGGTCCCACCTACATCCACGGACGCTTCTACGTCCAGCTGCAGAACAACGGAACCCAGGCCCACCGCCGGGTCGTCGACCTGGACAGGGCCGACGGGACGGCGACGTTCGCCCACGACCTGGACTGGACCACCCAGTTCGGCGCGCTGTTCTTCACCGAGCGCAGGACGCTGCGAGCGAGCCTGATCTCCCCGGATGCCTGGGCGTTGACGTTCGAGACGCGGATGACCAACGTCTCCGGAACGGACGTCGCCATAGGGTCCCCGACCACCAAAGGACGGGAGAACGCCGGCTACGGCGGCCTGTTCTGGCGCGGCCCCCGGTCGTTCACCGGCGGGCAGTTCGTGACCGAGGAAGGCCTGGGTGGCGACGAGGTCCGCGGGCGGCGCATGGAGTGGATGGGCTTCGCGGGCCGCCACGACGAGACGGACGCGCAGTCGCTCGTGCTCATGGTCGACGACGCGGCCAACCCGAGTCACCCGCCGCAATGGTTCGCCAGGACCGAGGAGTTCGCCTGCCTCAACCCGGCACCGTTCTTCAGCGAGGAGCTGACCGTCGAGGACGGCGCGACCGTGCGGTTCCGCTACGGCGTCGGGATCGCCGATGCCGACGCGAACGCGGCTCCCGCACTCGCCGACGAGGTACGCCGGGTGCTCACACGGTCCGACATGCCGTCCGCACGTGCCGCAGAATCCACAGCCTCCTCTTCAGGACGCCTCGCGACGGAGTGATCCGACCCCACTCGCTGTGCCACCCCGGCGTGCACTCCCCGCTCACCAGGGAGTGCACGCCTTCCTCACCATCCCGGCTGCTGCGATTCGCCGTCGACGCTTCCCCCAGGGCCCTCACCGGCCGTAGCTCTTCCAGACGTGACGTATCGCGTCCGCCTCTGCGCCTGGGCACCGGTTTCCCGGGTGGACTCGCCCCCGCCCGCGCCCGCCGTGACTTCCGGCACATTCGCTGGAAGACCGTCCGCCCGGCCCGAGCCCTCCCCGGCCCGGATATTGCCTCCTGACCGTCCACTTGGCCTTTCGGCTGGTGAGGGGGGCTCGGGCTGCCAGGAGTTTCGCTGAGAATAGTCTGTTGCGGGTGTAAAAGGTGATGCTTGGCGCGGACGCCACTGATGCGGTGCTTGATTGTGCTGGTCCGGGGGCTGAACCTGATCGGCAGTGCACATGGGAGAGGGCGCGGGGCGTGGAATTGCTGGACGAGTCTGATCCGGGGGCTGTCGGGGGTTATCCCCTGCTGGCGCGGCTCGGTGAGGGTGGCATGGGGCGGGTGTATCTGTCCCGGACGGTGTCGGGGCGTCCGCTGGCGCTGAAGACGGTGCGCGCCGAGTTCGGACGGGAGCCGGGGTTCGAGGAGCGGTTCACGCGGGAAATCCGTAACAGCGACCAGGTGCGCTCCCCTTGGACGCCTGCGGTGGTGGACTACAGCCAGGTGGGGCAGCGCCCGCAGTGGCTCGCCACCGAGTACGTGGCCGCTCCGTCCCTGGCGGAGTGGGTGCGACAGTACGGCCCGCTGCCCGAGCAGAGCGTACTGGCACTGGCGGCCGAGCTTTTCGGGGCGCTGGGAGCGGTACACGGGGCCGGGCTGGCCCACCGGGATGTCAAGCCGTCCAATGTGCTGCTGGGCCGCCGCTGTCCGTTGCTCATCGACTTCGGGATCGCTCGCGCGAGGGAGGACACGCGTCACACGAGGACCGGCGGTGTGATCGGTACCCCCGGCTATCTGGCGCCGGAGCAGGCGAGCGCCGGGGAATCGGGTGCCCCCTGTGATGTGTTCTCGCTGGCTGCGGTGCTGGTGTACGCGGCAACGGGCCGGGGCCCGTTTTCCCGCCCGAACGAGGAGTTCTCGCCTGCGGTGCTGCTCTACCGCATCGTGCATCAGGAACCGAATCTCGACGGCGTGCCTGCGGCCCTGATCCCGTTCTTGCGGCCCTGTCTGGCCAAGGACCCCGAGCAGCGGCCCACGCCCGCCGATGTGAGCGTTCTGCTGGAACGCCTGGGCGGCCGGTGCGGTGCCTGGCCGCAACTGCTGCCCGAGGCGCTGGAAAAAGATCTCGCCGTGCGCGAGGAGGAGGCGGACGCGTTGGTCTCCACGACAATGCGATCGCCATCTGTGCAGGCTGTGTTTCGTGAGCCCGGACACGGCCCGGCTCCGGGCGACGCGGGGACCGCCGTCCTGCCGCCTTCCGACGCCGTGCGACGGTGGATGTCGAGCCGTACCGGCCAGGGTGGTCGCAGGGACCACGGCTGCGGCCCTGATGGCCACGGCAGGCACGTTCGTCGTGCAGCATTTCTCAGGCGACGACGCGTCCGGCGGAGCGTCTTCGCCGTCATCCGCGGCCACATCGCTTCCCGCGGCCTGGGCAGGTACATGGGTCGGCACCGGGCCGGGTAATCCCACCCCTGACGATTTCAATCAGCGCCGGTCCAACAGGTTCACCGTCACTTTGACTCTCCACCCGGCACAACTGGGTGAGCCGGCGGGCAAGCAGGTCAGCAACGTGACCGAAGTGAACACCAAAATTGAGCTGGGATGCACCGAGACCCTGCAGTTGCGGGAGGTGCGCAAGGCCTCAATGGTTTTCAAGGCTGTCACCAGCCAACCCACCGACCCGTCGGCCGAAGTGGCCTGCCCCGACGGCAATGTCTACGTCGTCACGATGACCGACCAAGACACCCTGAGCCTGAGCGACGAAGGTGACCAGTCCGCCGGGGCGCCGTCCACCCTCACCCGGCGGTGACGGATGCGCCCACCGACCATGGGACGCCAAGCCCTTCCCATCCATCGCCGGCCTCGCTGAGCCCGGCGCAGCTCGCGGCTGGGGTACCGGGCCCGCTGGGCACTGTCCGGGCACCTTCACCTCACCGGTGCGCGGAGGCCCCTCCGGGGTGGGCCGATCCGGCGGAGCTCCACCCGACGATCTCCCAGCCGTTAAAGTGGTGCCGATCCTGTCCACCGCGTCGGAGCCGACCTTGCCGAACCTGTCCCACCTCGAAGAGATCTTCTCCGACGAGGGTGACGGCGCCGCCGGCCCCATGCGGTCGCCCGGCTGGCAGAGCACCGTCTTGCCACAGGGCCTCGCGGTGACCTTGATCGCCGACTACACGTTTCCCGTCCGGTCCTGGTTGCCATCGGCGGCGATCGTGGCGCTGCTCGGCGAGTTCCATGTGACCCCGGGCGCGGCCCGTACGACGATCAGCAGGCTGATGCGCCGCGGGGTGCTGGAGGGCAGCCGGCAAGGGCGGTACAGCTCCTACCGACTGACGTCTCAGGCCGCCGTCGACCTGTGGAGCGGCGCCAGCTCGATCGCCACATTCACCACCCAACCCGACTCATGGGACGGCCGGTGGACACTGATCGCCTTCTCCGTTCCGGAACAGGAGAGCACGCGGCGGCGGGCGTTGCGCACCGCGCTGCGTTGGCGCGGGTTCGCGCCGCTGTACGACGCGCTCTGGGTGTCGCCGCACCCCCTCACCCCCAAGGGGCGGATCGAGGTGGCCGACCTGGCGCGAGGAGCGGTGACCGTGTTCCGCGCGCGGCAGGAGGAACTGGACACGGTGGTCGACCGCAACCCGGTCGAGGCGTGGGACCTCACCGGCATCGCCGAGCAATACCACGCGTTCATCAGTCGTTGGAGCGGCTTGCTTCCGCACATCAGCGCCGACGGCGTCACCGGTGCCGACGCGGTGCGCGCCCGGACCGAGGTCATGCACGCCTACCGGCACTTCCCCATCCTGGACCCGTTGCTCCCCATCGGGCTGCTGCCATCCGACTGGCCCCGGTCACGGGCGCGGGAAGTCTGCGTCGCGGTGTACGACGGGCTGCTCCAGCCCGCCCAGGACCATGTCCGCGCCGTGGTGACCCGATTCGCGGAGGGACCGCACCTCGACGTCCGGGCCCATACGATCGCCGGCATGAGTGCGGGTATCGGTCACGGCTGACGAGGGACCGTCGCGAGCGTGACGGGGCGACGTACACAGACGCCATACCGCGCCGCCCGCCCCTCGATCTGTCGAATGCGCGTCGAAGCCAACAGAGTTGGGCGCCAATGATTGACAGAGCGGCACCCGATCGGGACTCTGACTGTTGCAACCCGATGTGGGAACGCTCCCAGAGGTGCGGCACAGGTGGTCACCGGTTCGCCGTCCACGTGTCTCTGCCCGACAGGCAACGCCACATCGGTCACCGCCACGGTCGCTGCCACAGGCAGGACCGGAACGTCCTCCACCGTTCCTGAATCGCCCACCTGACCACCCCCACGGCTACGACCCCACCAGCTCGGTCAGTACGACATCCCCGGCGTCGCCGATGCCTCCTCCCGGCACCTGACCGAGCAGCGTTCCGAACCCCCCACACCAGGAGTCTTCATGACCTTGCAACGGCGTAGTTTCCTGACCCTGAGCGCAGCCGGAGCCGCGGGCGCAGGCCTGTCCCTGCTCGGCACAGGGCAAGCAGGTGCCGTCGCAAGGGCCGGAGCTCCGACCCGGCGGTTCGCGGTCGGCGTACGGCCGTATGCCTGGAGCCGCGGCAGCCGCCGGTGGACCACCTACGTCTACTACCCCGCCACCGGCGCTCCCGGCGGCTCCCCGGTCACCAACGCGCCCGTCGCCCAAGGCGTCTTCCCGGTCTGCGAGTTCATGCACGGCTTCAGCAGCAGCCCGCAGAACTCCCTGGCGATCATCCGCCCCCTGGCCGAGGCCGGCTTCATCGTCCCCGCCCCCCACTTCGCCAACCTGAGCGGGCAGGACGTCTACAACGGCAACCAGTCCAAGGACGTCTCCGAGGTCATCACGCGGACCCTCGCCCTCAACACGGCCGACGACCCGCTGGCCGGCCACATCAACACAGCGGTCGGAGTCGGCGTCTCCGGCCACTCGATGGGCGGCATGACCACCCACGGCCTGCTGACGGCCTGGCCGGACGCCCGCATCACCGCCGCGATCCCCATGTCCTGCGTGGACATGGGCAACCCCAGCCCGTCGGTCCGCGCCAAGGTCCTGTTCACGCACGGCGACCGAGACGGAACGTGCCCGATCTCCTCCGCCCGTCAGGCGTACCGGGAACTGCCCGCCGCCAAGGCGTTCCTCACGTTCCGCGGCGCCGGCCACAGCAACTACTTCGGCGACTCCCGCACCGTCAACACCTTCGTGGACTGGATGCGGTGGAGTCTGTACGGCGACACCGTGGCCCGCGACCGCCTTCGCTCCGACGCCACCTCCGGCACGACCACTTGGGAATTCGCCCTGAGCTGAGGTGCAACCACGCACGGCCGCCCCGGACGCGCATGCCGTGAAGCGGCCCACCTGGGCCGTCCAGAACGCCTGACCGTCCGCGGACGCACCAGCGGGACGCCCGGGCTGCGTCACAGCACGAGTGCTTCGCTGCTCCGACCACTTTTCCGGAAGCCTGCGAGTCAGCCGCAGCGCCCGCCAGTTGCGCACGTCGACCCGGGCCCCAGAAAACACACCCCCGAACAGCCGGGCGGCTCCGGCCGCTCGCGCTCGGGCAGAAAGGTCCACTTGGGGGTTCGACACCCTCAAGACCGTAAGAGAGGAATGCAAATGGCTTCACTAGCAGGGAAGATCAGAGTCATTCTCCTTGCCGTCCTGTTGGCGGTTGCCGCAACTGTGTACGGCACGGTCCATCAGGCGTCGGCCGATACCGTGGCACAGTCGAGCGCTTCGCAGATCGTGGCCGACATGGGCGCGGGATGGAATCTGGGGAACCAGCTCGAAGCCACCGCCAACGGATACCCCAGCGAAACGGCATGGGGCCAGCCGACCGTGACGCAGGCCCTCATCGACAAGGTGAGAGCGGCAGGGTTCAAGACGATCCGGATCCCGGTCTCCTACCTGGGCTCCATAGGACCCGGCCCGAATTACACGATCAACGCCGCCTGGCTGAACAGGGTCCAGGAGGTCGTCGACTACGCCTACAACAGGGGCCTGCATGTGCTGATCAACATGCACGGCGACGGCTACAAGAACGTCAGCGGCTCCTGGTTGATCTGCGATTCGTCCTCCCAGACGACGATCAAGGCCAAGTACGAGAAAGCCTGGCAGCAGATCGCGAACAGGTTCAAGAACTACGACCAGCGCCTGATCCTTGAGTCCATGAACGAGGAGTTCGACGGGCAGTACGGCCGTCCGACTCAACCGTGCTACTCGAACATCAACAGTTACAATCAGATCTTCGTGGACACCGTACGGAAAACGGGCGGAAACAACAGTTCGAGGTGGCTGCTCGTGGCCGGCTGGAACACGAACATCGACTACACCGCGGGGAATTACGGCTTCAAGTTGCCGTCCGACCAGTACCGCTCCCCCTCCATTCCCGCCAGTGAACGGCGGATCATGATCTCCGTCCACCACTACGCTCCGTGGGACTTCGCCGGAGAGGAAAGCGGCAGCATCACGCAGTGGGGACGCGCAGCGACCAATCCGTCGAGGAAGTCGACCTGGGGACAGGAAGACTACCTGGACGCCCAGCTCAAGACGATGCACGACGTGTTTGTCACGAAGGGATATCCGGTGGTCGTCGGCGAATACGGCGCGATCGACAAGTCGTCGTTCGATTCATCGAACAACAGGTATCGCGCGGACTTCGCACGGGCCGTTGCGGCCACCGCCAAGAAATACGGCGCGGCCAGCGTCTACTGGGACAACGGTGCAACCGGCCGGTACGGGTTCGGGCTGTTCGACCGGCGCTCCCTCACGGTGACCCAGCAAGGCATCATCAACGGCATCATGAGCGGCGTCAACCGCAGCGTTGCCGGCTCCGCCCTTCCGGCCGGCAGGTAGCAGGACCCGAGTCTCGGCGACGGGTGCATACCTCCGCCTCCTCGTGGGCGCGCAGTTGGGCCGGGCGGCGATGCCAACCGGTGTGCGACCTGATCAACTGCGCGCCTGTCAGCCGGAGAAGCCGCGCTGCCCCACACCTGGGAGCACGGTCGGCTAACGGAGGACAGCGATGTCTTCCCATGTAAGAGTGCGATCGATTCGCCGAACCGGGCTCCTGGTCGGAGGAAGTCAAGAACACCATCAGCGTGCCGCGTGCACCACTGCCATGATCCGTTACCCGTGACAGGTTCCACTCGTTCGACGAACACCCCATCCCTGATGCTTGAACTCGCTCAAGCATCAGGGAAGTCGGCTGTCCAGCTCAGTGGCTGTTCGGCAGCGTGACGGTGGGGCGGGGTGGCGTGGGCATGTTGCCGCCGATGAAGAAGCTGGGGTGCGGGGGCTGGTTGTAGGCGGTGTTCTGCCAGGCCAGGGCAGTGCGGTACTGGGTGTCGTGGAGGAGGGTCGTGATCCGCGTATTGGTCTGGTGCGGCGTGGAGTAGATCCGCAGGGCCGTGTTGTTGGACGTCGGCCAGATGACCTCCTCGCGCCAGTCGCCGAGGATGTCGCCGGACAAGGACGGCGTCGACTTGGTGCCGTTGTTGGAGTGGACCCCGGAGCCGGTGAGCAGCCGGGTGTCGCCGGAGGTGCCGTACTTGTCGATGTGGGTGCCGTCGAGGAGTTCGCGCGTGGTGTCGCCGTCCCACCACGCCAGGAAGTTCGTGGACCCGGGCTTACGACTGGCGACCACAGCGCCCTTGGGGTTGCGGACGCCGCTCACGAGCGACGACCACGACTCGGCGCCCGCGCTGCCGGACCAGATGTCACCGGACACACCTCGGCCGTTGTCACCGCTGGCGGGTGTCGACCAGAGGATCTGACCGGTCCTCACGTCCGCCATCCAGGAGGACGGCTTGGAGCTGTCCTCGTCGACCTTGTACTCCTCCAGACCTGGCCGGGACGGGTCGAGGTCGCCCACGTGCATCGCGTCCCCGTGGCCGTTCCGCGTCGCCCACAGGCCGTTGCCGTTGTCGTCGACGGCCATCGCCCCGTAGACGATCTCGTCCTTGCCGTCTCCGTCGACGTCCGCGACCGACAGTTGGTGGTTGCCCTGGCCGGCATAGCCGCTGTTGGCGTTGGAGTCGAAGGTCCACCGGCGGGTGAACTGTCCGTTCCGCCAGTCCCAGGCCGCGATCACCGTGCGGGTGTAGTAGCCGCGAGCCATGATCACCGAGGGGCGGGAACCGTCCAGGTAGGCCGTGCCCGCCAGGAACCGGTCCACGCGGTTGCCGTAGGAGTCCCCCCAGGACGACACCGTGCCTCGTGCCGGGACGTAGTCGACGGACTGCATCGCCCTGCCCGTCTGCCCGTTGAACATCGTCAGGAACTCGGGGCCGGACAGCACATAGCCCGGGGAGTTGCGGTGATCGGCCGAGGAACTGCCTATGACCGCGCCGGTTCCATCCTTCGTGCCGTCGGCGGTCCTCATGGCGACCTCGGCCTTGCCGTCGCCGTCGTAGTCGTACACCTGGAACTGTGTGTAGTGCGCGCCGGAGCGGATGTTGCGGCCCATGTCGATACGCCACAGGCGGGTGCCGTCGAGCTTGATGCCGTCGACGATCGTGTTGCCGGTGTAGCCGGACTGGGAGTTGTCCTTGGCGTTCGTCGGCTGCCACTTCAGGACGATGTCCATGGCGCCGTCGCCGTCGAGGTCGCCAACGGAGGCGTCGTTTGCCTCGTAGGTGTACGGCGAGTTGCCCGGTGAAGTGCCCCCGGGCGGCGGGGAGATCGGCACGTCCTTGTACCCGGTGCGGAACTGGAGCGCGTGCTCGGACGGCGCCTGCTCCATGCCGTTCACCACCGCGCGCACCGTGTAGTCGGCCGAGTCCTGGGCGCCGGCGTCCAGGTAGTTCGTCGAGGTGGTCAGGGGCGAGGAGTTGAGCCTGGTGGCGCCACGGTAGACGTTGAAGGCCACGTCGTCGGGGTCAGTGGCCAGCCACCGCCACGACACCAGGTTTCCGCCGCCGGTGTGGACGCTGGTCAGGCCCCGATCCAGGCGTTCCACCTGGCGCGCGGTCGCGGCGTGCGCGGTCTGCGGCAGTCCGGTGAGTACGGAGAGGGCCAGTGCGGTGGCGGCCGTCAGGCCGCGGAACAGCCGCTTGCCCGACTGGCGTTGGAATCGCCCTGGGGGCGATGCGGTGCGCGGATGCCGGTGCGGGTCGGTCACGATGACCTCCGGTGTGTGGGGGGTGATGTGAAGATCGGGGAGACGACGGTCTGACCACAGCGTGGGAACGCTCCCATTCGCTGCGAGGGTAGGAATCCGCTGATAGCCCGTCAAGCATTCTGTTGGCTTTCCCTGTTCGGGCTTGTTCGAGTGCGAGTCGACGAGATGCCCGTGCGCGGCCTCGCCCCCGTCGCCGCATTCCTTCTGAAAGGGCACTTGAACTGGGACGACTCCAACCGGTTCAGACAGCCCGCAGCCGAGGCGCGGCGAGCACCCGCCCACAGGATCGCACTGCTTCTTCCAGCGGATCGGTGAGCAATGGTTGACAGCTTCGTGCCCGATCGAGAAGCTGCGTGATGCACCTCCGGTTCCTTGTGATGCGATTGCGTACGTTCGTCGCCATACCTCTGTGATCGCTCACAGCTCCGACTGGAGGAGCGTCCCTGGCATGCCAAGGCCGCCCTCTCCGACACGTGCCACTCGCAACAGTCCTGCCTCAGTTGCCGCCACACCGAGGGAGGCAGCATCGGCTGGATCGCACGCGCTCCACCAACTCCTTGCGCCTGAGGGCCAGTTGCCCCCACCACCTGCCTCGCTCCCGGAAGTCTCTTTCTCTCTGATCAGCTCTCCGCCGGCCGCGACGTCTCACCCATGGCCGGCAGAAGGAAAGGACCCACCATGTCCCCGCAACCCCCCACACCAGCTGCTGGGCGCATCAGCCGGCGAACCTTGATCAGAGCCACCACCGCGACCGCCGGGGCACTCGCCACGGCCACCGCGTTCGCCGAACTCGAGACGCCTGCCGAGGCCGCCGCGAGCTTCGTCAAGGGCGTCGACATCAGCTGGGCACCTCAGATGGAGGCGCGCGGCTACTCCTGGAAGAACGCGAGCGGGCAGACCCAGGACCTGCTGACGATCCTCAAGGGCTACGGCATCACCGCCGTACGCCTGCGCACCTTCGTCAACCCGTCCAACGACCCGGCCAACGGGCACTGCGGCATCAACGAGGTCGCCGCCTTCGCCAAGCGGGTCAAGGCCGCCGGCATGTCGATCATGCTCGACTACATGTTCGGCGACACCTGGAACTCCGTCGGCGTGCAGAACCCGCCCGCGGCCTGGCGGAACATGAGCTACAGCCAGATGCGCACCGCGATGGGCACGTACGTGAACCAGACCATGACGGTCATGAGGAGCAACGACGTGCTCCCCACCTGGGTCCAGATCGGCAACGAGATCAACAGCGGGATCTGCCGCCCGGTCGGCAGCGTCTCCAACGGGGCGCAGATGACCGGGCTGCTCAACGCCGCATACGACCAGGTCAAGGCGGTGTCACCGAACTCGACCGTATGCATCCACCTGGCCCAGCCGCAGAAGTACGACTCGATGACGACGTTCTTCAGCCGCTTCGCGGCGAGCGGCGGCAAGTGGGACATGTCGGTGTTCTCGTCCTACGGCAGTGCCGACCTCGCCCCGGGGATCGTGGCGAACATGAAGAGGATCTCCGCCGCATACGGCAAACCGTTCCTGCAGAGCGAGTTCGGTGGCCGCGTGGACCGGGTCTCCGCCACCCAGGCCTCGCTGGTCGCCTACATCAAGGCCCTCAAGGCCAACGGCGGGCAGGGCATCTTCTACTGGGAGCCGGAGGGCATGTCCCCGTTCACCGGTTACAACATGGGCGCCTGGGACTCCTCCAGTAAACGGCCCACAGCGATCATGAACGGCTTCACCCAGGCCTGAGCCACGGGCCGTGGACCGCAACCCGGGCAACTCTCCTGTCGAGTATGGGGATTGGTGATTGTAATGGGCATGACATCAGGTCTGGAAGGGCACGGGGCCAGGCTGGGAATGGTGGGCCTGCTGACTCTTGCGACGCTGGTCGGCACCAGTGCGGCACATGCCGATGCCGCCACGCGAGCGCTGCCGGCCGGTTGTTCCGGCACTGCGCCGATCAAGTGTCACTACGCGGTCTCACCCGGCAACTACGACGTGACGGTCTCCATCGGTGGTGCCCCGGCCGCCGAGACCGACATGGGGGTGGAGGCCCGGCGCCTGATGCTTCCGGCGACGAAGACGGCGGCCGGTGCCACCGCCACGTACTCCTTCACGGTCAACGTGCGACAGCCGGAAGGGCAGCCGACCGGCCAGGGCGGCACCGGAAACCCCGGCCTGGACATCCGGTTCGCGGGGTCCAGCCCGCAGGTGTCGGCCGTATCCGTGAAACCGGCGCCCCAGCCGCTGGTCGCCTACCTGGCCGGTGACTCGACCGTGTGCGACCAGCCCGTGGCCCCGTACACGGGATGGGGCCAGATGATCACGCCGGCGGTGGGCCCCGGAGCGTCCGTCGCCAACTACGCGGACTCGGGGGAGAGTTCAGGCAGCTTCCTGCGAAACTCGGCGCTCTTCCCGGCGCTGTTGTCGAAGGTCAAGGCGAACGACGCGGTGTTCATCCAGTTCGGGCACAACGACAAGCAGACCACCGCGTCGGCCTTCCGGAGCAACCTCACCTCCATGATCACGCAGGTCCGTGCGAAGGGCGGCGTCCCGGTCCTGGTGACCCCGCCGGTCCGGCGGCTGTTCGACGGCAGCCGGCTCACGTCAACAGCTCTGCACGTCAACGGCGTCGGCGTGAACCTGCCCGCCGAGATGCGCTCGGTCGGGACGGCCCAGAGGGTTCCGGTGATCGATCTGACCGCCAAGAGCAAGGCGCTCGTCGAATCCCTCGGCCCCTCCGCCTCCGCGCAGCTCTTCCTGCGCTCCTCCGTCGACGGTGTCACGGACAACACCCACTTCTCGCAGTACGGCGCGAGCCGGATGGGCGGGCTGGTGCTCCAGAGCATCCGCGAGCAGAGCCTGCCCCTGGCCGCGTACCTGCGCTGACCGACGCCCGGTGCCAGTCCCAAGGAGGGACCCGTTGAGGAACTTACGGATTCTCATCACGACCGCGCTCATGATCGCCCTGTCGAGCGTCGGTGTCAGCGCCGCATCCGCGGCCAACCGCGTCGCCACGAACTGCACCAGCGCCTCCCAAGCCCAGGCCCAGGCCCAGGCTCAGGCCCCGGCCCCGGCCCCGGTCACCGTGTGGCTGGCCGGCGACTCCACCATGGCCAACCCGAGCGCCGGCCGTTGTCCGGTCGGCTGGGGCAGCCAGTTCGACGCTCTGTTCAACAGTGACGTGACCGTCAAGAACCAGGCCGTGGGAGGCCGGAGCATCCAGACCTGGCTGTACGAGGGGAACGTGAGCAGCACCAAGGGCTCGGACGGTGAGTGCCGCCTCACGTCCACCTCGTACTCGTCCCGCTGGCAGGCGATGCTGAACTCGAGCACCGGAATGAAGGCAGGTGACTACCTGTTCGTCCAGTTCGGCATCAACGACTCCTCCTCGGCCTGCCCCCGGCACGTCGGCCCGGCCAAATACCAGCAGCTGATGACCATGATGGCGAAGGCCGCCCTGGCCCGGGGCGCGCACCCGGTGCTGCTCACCCCGGTGGCCGCCATCACCTGCTCCGGCGGCACAGCGACCAAGAACCGCGGCTTCGTGGCCGAGACCTTCGCCGCCGGATCCGCCACCAGGGTCCCCGTCGTCGACCTGCAGACGCTCAGTGTCTCCCTCTACAACAGCCTGCGCTTCTGCCCGAACAACGGCGACTACGGAGGCAGCGGTCCCCTGGGCACCTTCTTCTGCAACGACCACACCCACTTCGACACCTACGGCGCCCAGCGGATCGCAGGGCTCGTCGCCGGCGATGTGCGCCGCCAGAACCTCCCGCTCGCCGCGTATCTCAGGTAGCACGCGGCGGTGGGCGCGAACCGGGGGCCGGTCGGCTCGCGGGTGGCCTCAATGGCGGCGGTGCCGCGGACCGAGGTCGCAATCGTCCCTGTCCGACGGTGGCGGCGGACTCCGACGGTGGCGTGCGGACCCCGACGGTGGCGTGCGGACGCGGCTTGGCTCCGACCGGGCGGCGGCGTGCGACGGAGGCCGGGCCGGGGCTCGGGTACGACCGGCGGGGCAGTCTCCGCATCAGCCTGCGGAAGTCGCAAGAGCGCGCGGTGATCTGTCCCAGCGTCCGCCACGTCTGGAGCATCCGGCCGGGCCGGCTGGGCACCAAGTTCATGCCCCGGGGCCGCCGACACGTTTCCGGGGCCGCCGGCTGGTCGTCCGCTCGCCACGTGTCCTCGGTCTTCCGCGCGGCCGACTCCGGGGAAGCGAGGCCCCACCACGCCGAGCCGATCCCAACCGGCCGTCCCTGCCGATCCGCTGGGCCGGGGTCTTCCTGACCGGCTCGCACCGCTGCATCGCCAACCTGGCCGCCGACGCCATGAGGTTCTGAAGAGACACGCGCCTGGTCCCGCCCTTCGAAAAGCAGCTTTCGCCTGCGCTGAGTACGTCTGGCAGGCACGAGCCCTACTGCCGCACGGGAAGACACCTGACTCGGGAGATGACGCTGTGAGAACCGCGAAGTTCGGCACCCCTGCCCTCCTGCTCTCGGTGGTCGCGGCGAGTTCCGTCGCCATGACCCCCGGCTCGGCGTCCGCGAGCACCGCGGCGGCCGCAAACACCTACTACGTCGCCCCGAACGGAAACGACGGAGCAGCCGGTACGCAGGCCGCTCCGTGGGCAACGATCGCCCGTGCACAGGCCGTCGCCAATGCGGGCGACACGGTCTACTTCCGAGGCGGCACCTACGCCTACACCCGCGCGAACAGCGCCTGTTCGAGCCAGACAGCCAAGGTCGACGCGATCACCCTCAACAAGAGCGGCAGCTCGGGCAACCCGATCCGCTACTGGGCCCAGCCGGGCGAGAAACCGGTCTTCGACTTCTCGCGGATGACGGACAACTGCCGCATCAAGGGCTTCGACGTCACCGGCAGCTGGATCCACCTCAAAGGACTGGAAGTCAAGGGCGTCCCCCAGAACAACAACAGCAACGCCGAATCCTGGGGGATCTGGGTCTCCGGCAGCAACGACGTCTTCGAGCAGATCAACACCCACCACCACATGGGTACCGGCCTGTTCATCAGCGGCGGGGGCGGCAACCTCGTCCTCAACTCCGACGCGCACGACAACTACGACCTGCGGAGCAACGACGGGCCCGGCGAGAACGCCGACGGGTTCGGTTCGCACTACACGCCGGCCGGCCGGCCCACGAACGTGTTCCGGGGTTGCCGATCGTGGTGGAACGGCGATGACGGGTTCGACCTGATCTCCACCCACTCTCCCGTGATCATCGATAACTCGTGGGCCTGGCGCAACGGGTACGTGCCGGGGACGACGACGTCCGCCGGCAACGGGGCGGGCTTCAAGTCCGGCGGCTACGGGGGCGACTACGAGGCCAACGCGCCGAAACACACCGTCCGCTCCTCGGTGGCGTTCCTCAACAAGGCAGCCGGCTTCTACGCCAACCACCACCCGGTGGCCAACGACTACTTCAACAACACCGGCTACGGAAACCACCCCAACTTCAACATGCTGGGAATCGACTCGCGCGGTGCCGCCGTCGGCCGGGGCACCCTGCGCAACAACATCGCCTACACGGGAACGGCGACGTCGAACATGAGCGGCACGAACGCCGCGTACAACTCCTGGAACCTCGGCGTCCCCCTGTCGGACTCCCAGTTCCGCAGTGTGTCGACGTCTGGCTGGGACGCGCCCCGCCAGACCGACGGGACGTTGCCCGTGCTGCCCCACCTCCGTCTCGCGGCGAACAGTGCCCTGATCGACAAGGGCACGGACGTGGGACTGCCCTTCAGCGGAAGTGCGCCGGATCTCGGCGCCTTTGAGAACGATGGAAGGTGACCCCGTGAAGCAGAGATCGCATGTCGTCTCGAGGTACTGGAAGTTGGCCGCCGCCGCGCTGTTGTCCGTGGCGTTGGCGGCGCCGCTCTCGGCGAGCACCGCCGCGGCGGAGACACCTGCAACGCAGACACAGGCAATGAAGCTCCAAGACCAGAGGGCCGCCGCTGGACCGGTGGTGGATCGCGGCCTCGAATACCTGGTGTCCGACTACCAGACGCGCACTCCGACCAAGTACACGGCTGACTCCTGGAAGCCCTTCGCCAAGGCGTTGACCGCCGCGGCCGAGGTCGCCGGCGACACGTCGGCCACCACATCGGACGTAGCCGACGCGAAGACAGCCCTGATGAGCGCCGCCGCCGATCTGAAGGCCGCCGACGAGGGCACGTTCCAGACCATCACGAACAACACCTTCTGGAACGACACCAGCGGCAACCCCATCTACTCGCAGGGCGGCGGGGTCTTCAAATTCGGCGACACCTACTACTGGTACGGCGTGCACTACAGCGGCGCCGAGCTCTACCGGGCCAATCCGACGAAGAAGTACGACGGCAACGTCAGCTTCGTCTCGGTCCCCGTGTACTCCTCCAAGGACCTGGTGAACTGGAAGTTCGAGAACAACGTCGCGACGCGCTCGACCAAGATCAACAACGGGGCCACCCTCGGTCAGGCAGGGTGGGTCGGGCGGCTCGGGGTCTCGTACAACGAGAACACCGGCAAGTACGTGCTCGCCACCCAGGCCTACGTCGGAGGCGGGCACGGTGTCCTGCTGCTGCAGGGTGACTCACCCACCGACACCTTCGACTACGGCTACTTCCAGACCCAGATCACCAACTCGCCGACGACCGGCACCGGGGACCAGACCGTCTTCACCGACGAGGACGGCAAGGACTACCTGATCTTCTCCAACCGCGAAGGACGGTCGCGCGGCTTCGTGGCCAAGTTCCGGGAGTCCGACTCGCTGCGGATCGAGCCAGCCGTGCAGATCCGCAGCGGCGCCGGTCGCGAGGGCAACGCGATGTTCAAGCTCGACGGCAGGTACTACCACGCGGCGTCGGACCTGCACGGCTGGAACACCTCTGTCAACTACGTCAATGAGTCGACCAGCAGCAATGTCCAGGGCTCCTACAGCAGCGAGTACGTCCTTGCCGGCACCGAGATGGACTACAGCCACGTGACCCAGACCGGGTTCTTCGTGACGGTCAAGGGCACCAAGCAGAACACGGTGCTCTACGCCGGCGACCGCTGGGCCGACTTCGCCTGGAACGGCATCGGGTACAACCAGTGGGTGCCGATCACCAAGACCGGCGCACGGCCGCAGTTCCACTCGGTGAGCCAGTGGCAGTTCAACGCCACGACCGGGGAGTGGCGCGTCGGGCCGGCGAACAACTACATCCTCAACCCCGACATCCAGGCCGACCGCGTCATCGTCTCCGGCGTACGGGGATGGCGGAACCTCGGCGGTTCGGTGACCAACGTCAACGGTGGTGTGAACGGGTCTCGCTTCGCCCTCCAGGTGAGCAACAGCGGCGGCGTCGAGCAGCGGGTCGAGTCGGTGCCCGCAGGCACCTACACCCTGTCCCTGCACGCTCGGGGCAGCGCCGGACAGGTCGTGATCACCGGCGCCAACCGCAGCCAACGCACCCTCGTTATCCCGTCGTCGAGCGGCTGGGCCAAGCGCGAGCTCACCGGCATCGAGCTGCCCGGCGGGGCCGCCACCGTCACCGTGCGGGCGTCGGGTTCGGGCGGCGTCACCGTCGACCAGCTCTCACTCGTCAAGACCTCTGCCGGCACACCAGCGCCTCCGGGGCGTTACGAGGCGGAGTCCGCTCCGGCGCAGTGCCGGGGCACGATCGACTCGAATCAAGCCGGCTATTCCGGCAGCGGGTTCTGCAACGGCGACCCCACCGTGGGGGCCTTCGCGGTCTTGGTCGTCCACGTCGTCCACGCACCGGTGG